>CAZJBO010000233.1:0-4908 GCA_964544075.1 uncultured Anaerolineae bacterium | reverse complement strand
AGATATTGGTTGATCTCCGCCGCCGGCTTGGGGCAGCTCAGCACAAATTCTTTCAAGAAAGGCTTGCTGAAGTCAACCGCATAGCCATCGAGCGCGTTGAGATGCTCGGCGGCGTGGTGGCTTTTGTGATAACAAAGCTCCGCAACCTTGCGCAGCCCGTGCTTGCCCATCAGCGACATATATACGGTTGCCGCCAGCGCCATAAGGCCCTGGTTGGTGCAGATGTTGGAGGTGGCACGTTCGCGACGGATGTGCTGTTCGCGCGTTGAGAGGGTGAGCACATAGCCACGTGTGCCGTTTTTGTCTGCGGTTTCGCCCGCCAAGCGCCCCGACATCTTGCGGACATACTTCTTGCGTGTGGCAAAGAAGCCGAGGTATGGCCCACCGAAGCTGATCGGGATGCCCAGGGGCTGGCCTTCGCCCACCACGATGTCGGCGCCGTATGCGCCGGGCGGCTTAAACAGGCCCATCGCGATCGGGTCGGCGACCACGCAGAGCAGCGCGCCGACAGCGTGAACCTTCGCGGCCAGACCGTCCAGGTCTTCGATCTGTCCGAAGAAGTTCGGGCTTTGCACGATGAATATCGCGCTTTGTTTGTCGAGCAGACCGGTCAGGTCGTCGAGGTCGTTCTCACAAGCCTCGTCGCCGACGATCTCTAGCCCCATGCCACGGGTATAGGTGCGCACCACGTCGCGGTAGTGTGGGTGAACGTTCGGTGAGATGATAACTTTCTTGCGCTTTTTGCGCGCCACGCTCAGCGCCATGATGACCGCCTCGGCGAGCGAGGTTGCACCGTCATAGTGGCTGGCGTTGCTCACTTCCATGCCGGTGAGGGCGGCTATCATAGTCTGATATTCAAAGAGCGCCTGGAGGGTGCCCTGGCTAACTTCGGGTTGGTAGGGTGTGTAGGCGGTGAAGAATTCGCCGCGCAGCAACATGTGGTTGACCACGCTGGGCACGAAGTGGTTGTATGCACCGGCGCCCAAGAACCAGGCGAAGTTATCGGCGTCGATGTTGGCTTTGCTCAGGTGCTGAAGCTCCATCAACACCTCCATCTCCGAGAGCGCTTCGGGCAGGTCGAGGCCGGGGAAGCGCACGTCTTCCGGTACTGCCTCGAACAAGTCTGCCACGCGCGCGACGCCTATTGCCGCGAGCATGGCTTCGCGGTCAGCATCGGTATGCGGTATGTATGTCATATGCGGTTTTCTCCAATGGGCACGTAAGCCATGCCGTTACTATAATTTGGGCGGGCCTACGCGCGGGCGTCGCAGTGTGCTTTGTACGCGGCGGCATCCATCAGGCCGTCGAGTTCGGCAGAGTCGCCGATCTTGATCTTGATAAACCAGCCGTCGGTATAGGGCGCACTGTTAACGGTTTCGGGTTCATCCTCAAGCGCTTCGTTTGTCTCGATCACTTCGCCGCCCACCGGCAAGTGCATATCGGCAGCCGCCTTGACAGATTCGACGATGCCGAACACTTCGCCGGCATCAAAGGTATCGCCTACGTCGGGGAATTCGACGTATACGATGTCGGAGAGTTGGCTTTGTGCGTGGTCGGTGATGCCGATGGTACCGGTATCGCCCTCGACGCGAATCCATTCATCGTTCTCGGTATATTTCAGGTCTTCGGGAATTTGTGCCATCTTAAGTGCTTCCTTTCATAGCAAAAGTTAATTGTGTAGATCGGACAAAAAGCGAAAGGGCACACAGCATGGTGAGTGCTGTATGCCCCTGTCTTGCTTAACCTGAGAGATTCGCCCATAGTCGAGCTTGCCCCGTCGGTGCCCGTTCTCGTCGCAGAGATGAGTCTTTCCAGGGTTGGGTATGGGGTTACCGGGTCCGCTTTACCTGAGAGTTTCGCGCGCTTTAGCGAAGCCTTCGCTTGCCCCTTCGGTGCCCGCGTTTGCCGTGAAACGGTGCGCGGTTCTCTCCCCGATATCCCTAATAATGATGTAGTCTAAAGCAATGAGATTGTACAAAGTGGCCGGAAGCGTGTCAAATGCCGGTGCGTCGGGGGATCGCACACATCCCAAACCGCAGCCTCCCCGTTGAGACGCGGTAGTTTAGATGTGGGCACAGGAATTTCGCTACTATCAACGAGCGCCCCCTATAGAGGCTTCACCTGCTTAAAATCTAGGCGCGCCAACGTGCCCTGACAATTGCCGGGGAAGCGCACGCGGAAGGTTTCAGAGAGCAACTCGCCGTTCGTATGCATCAGGGTCACGTGATAGATGTCGGCGCGCGCGTCCTCTCCCACAAACACCTCCCATCCTCCCGGCCCATGCTCGGTGGCCGTCCCTGCAACCACAAACGTATTTAGGCCGTTGCCTCGCACATTCACCATGATGACGCGCGTCATCGGCTGGCCGTCCATCGAGCGCATCTCCCCTGCGATGCCCTGCCACCGACAGCCTAAACGCGGATGCGCCGACTGAGATGTATACGTTATCTCTTTCTGCAACACAAACGGGAAGATCGGTTCATCCGGCATCGCCACACTCCTTAAGGACTCAAAGCGCGCCTCCGCCGGCGCAAACGATGGGTAGACCGTCGCCGGCAGGTTCGCACGAATCGCGGCGATCCGTGCGGCGATGTCCGCCGTGGCATTCTTCAGGGCGTCTGTGGTGCTCATCCCACCCTGCACGGTGGCATAGAGCGCGTTTTGCATCGGCGCCCAGTATGCCTCCATCTCAGGCCGGTTGGGGAAGGGCACCCCGCCTGCGGCTTGCTCTGCAAACACCCGCAGCGCCGCATCTGTCGGCGGCACCGCGTCCAGGTCTACCGGCAGCAAACCCGCCCGCAGCGCTGCTCCGGACGGCGCCGCAGCGCCAAGCACATGCATCAGGAAGTTCATCGCCAGCGCCGGCTTGCTGCCACCGATTGCCGCGCTAACATAAGCATTCTCGGTGCGCACCCACGGCGCGGCGGGCCGTCCATCCAGCGGGGGCAGCACCGCCACCCCCAGGCTTGCGCCGAGCGCCGCGCGGTAGGCGTCCATGTGCCAGGGGCCATCGACGATCATTGCGGCTTCGCCCCGGACGAAAGCATCGCCCTTATAATCCGTCGAGACGCCCTCTGCGCGATACACGCCGGCCATACGCGCGAGCCATGCCCGCCCCGCCGCGTCGTTTATAGCCGGATCGCCGTGCACATCCATCAGCGCCCCGCCCAACGTAGGCAGGTAAGAGGCGGCCCATTGCAAGCTCATGTTAAAGACCAGCCCCACCTTGCCCATCGCCGCAGCCGCACGCGCAGCGCCTTTCAACGCATTAAAGCTCGGCGGCAGCGCCGGCAATATCCTACGGTTGTAATAAAGCGCCAGCGTGCTGCAGGTCAAAGGCACGGCACAGATTCTATTCTCGACGCTTACTGCATCCCACGCAACCGGGTGCGCGCTCGTCCGCAGCGTCTGGGGCAATATATCGTCCAACCGTCGGATCAACCCCTCCGCCGCCCAGCGTCCCAACCACTCGGTAGGGCCAAGCACCAAGTCTGGGCCGGTGCCGGCGGTAGTCGCCTCGGCAAAGCGCGTCCCCAGGCTGCCGAGCGGTATAAAGGTGACCTCGACTTGTACGCCGGTATGTTTGTGCATGTAGGAGCGCACCCATTGGTCAAGCAATGCGCGTGCAGCGCCTTGCCAAGCGTGCCAGAGAGAAAGGGTTTGCTTATCGCTCATAGGTCCCTCGCAATTGTCGCCCTGATGCTGCTCTCTATACTACTATCATCGGCCTGATTCAAAAAACAATCTCAAATCTTGCGCACCACCCGTAGCCTTGCGCTCCGGCTGCGCGGATTGCGCGCAAGCTCTGCCACACCGGGCCTGATCGGTTTGCGCGTCACAAGTTCCAGCGTGGCGCGATGCTCGCATGTACAGATAGGCTGACGCGGCGGACAGATACAGTCCCGCGCTGCCGTGCGGAAGGTCTGCTTGACCACCCGGTCTTCCAGCGAGTGAAACGCGATCACCGCCAAGACCCCGCCCGGCTTTAACAAACCGATCGCCGCCGCCAAACCTGCCGCCAAAACGCCCAACTCGTCATTAACCGCCATCCTCAAGGCTTGGAAAGTACGGGTTGCCGGGTGCGGGCCACGCTTACCAGGCTTGCGGGGCGCCACTTCGCCGATAAGCTGCGCCAACGCACCGGTAGTGCACAGCGGGTGCCGCGCTCTTTGCGCGACAATGCGCCGGGCGATAGCACGGGCGCGCGGCTCCTCCCCATACCGATACAAAATGTCGGCCAGGGCATCGGCGCTTAAAGTATTCACCAAATCGGCAGCGGTCTGCCCTTGCGCGCGGTCGAAGCGCATATCGAGCGGGCCGTCCCGCATGAACGAGAACCCACGCGCCGCATCGTCTACATCCATTGACGATAAACCCAAGTCGAGCAAGATACCGTCTACCGCAACAAAGCCATGTGCTGCCGCAACCTCTGCCATCGCCGCGAAGTTCGTGTGGACCAATACAGCGCGCGCACCAAAGCGTGCCAAGCGGGTGCGTGTTGCCGCCAACGTCTCGGCGTCGGCGTCCAAGCCCAGCAACACCCCGTCGGGCGCGCCGGCTTCGAGGATGCCGACAGCGTGCCCGCCCGCGCCGAGCGTGCCGTCGATATAGCGGCCTCCGGGCTGCGGGTCGAGGTGCGCCAGCACTTCGGCATAGAGGACAGGTATGTGTGATGCAGTCGGGTTCATCAATAACAGTATACCTACGATGGGTCTCTAAATAGTATAGCATCGACTCCGAGCATGTTATACTATAATCCCGTCGGGACGGTGATTGATTAGAAGAACTGCGGAGGCTCTAAGATGTTGGGAGTTGAGAAAATTCTATGATCGAGACAAAAGATAAGCTCGTCCTCATCGACGGCCACGCGCTGGCCTACCGCATGTATTACGCACTGCCGGTCGAAGC
>CAZJBO010000232.1:0-4932 GCA_964544075.1 uncultured Anaerolineae bacterium | reverse complement strand
GCTCTTTTGCATTCTGGGTGAGGCACTTCCACCTCTCCCCATCAGAAGCGCCGCCGCCACCTTGAGCGCTGCCCGGTCTGCGCATCCACGAAGGCGTTGCTGCCCCGCGCCACCCCCATCACGAGATAGCGCAGCGCGTCCATGCCGTGGTCATGCCGCTTGACCGGATGCTCGGCGGCGGCAGCGTCAGATGCGGCGGGCCAGCGATAGAAGTTAAACTCCTCGGCGGTGCAGGTGGGCACATAGCGCCGCGCACCACTCACCGGGTCGATGCTCAGGCGGGCGTCATGCTCGGCTGCCGCGTCCCTGAAGAAGTAGAGGCGGGGCGGCGCGTCCTGCTCATTCCCCAGCGCTGCCCGCACCGCCTGCAAGCCGGGCGTAATCTCTTTGTATGCCGCCGTGGTCGGCACACCTTGCGCGGCAAGCTCGGCACGGTCGGCGGCGGCGTGGTCGGCGAAGGTTGCGATGAAGCGCTCGCCCTGGCTCAGGCGGGCAATCTGTGCGCCCAGCTCGGCGACGCGCCGACGGCTCTGATAAATCTCGCGGTAGATCACAAGCGCTCCCTCCGGCAGCGGTGCTTCCGCGCCCAGCTCACATGCCCAGAGGCAGACGAAGGGATTGATGTAGCCAAAATCGATCGCACGCCAGCGCCGCCATTCGGGGCGCAGCGCGAAGCGCTCGACCACGTGCACCAGCGGGTCAAAGTTATCATAGACTAAGCCCTCGACCCCCACCCAGCGCCCCAACACAAAGCGATCATAAAAAGCCCCGGTAAAACGCCTGAGGCGCGCAACATAATCTGCCGGCAGGTGTGGGTTATCGAAGGTGTTTGCGCTCACCACCTCTGTGCCGGGGGGTCGTTCGATAAAGAAGCGCCGGTGAATCCAGTGGCCGGGGTGACGTGGATTGCAGGCCCCGAATATCTGGCGGAGGGGCACCGCGTCGAGGCGCAGCCGCCCTTGTAACATCTGCCAGTCGTCTTGCGACAGCTCCTCGGCTTGGTCCACCGCCACCCACCCCAGGTTGAGGCTGTTGATCCAGGCACGCCCTTCGCCGAACATGCCGCCGTAGATGATCTCGGAGCCGTTTATGAGCGTAATGGTGCGGTCTGCCCGGCTGTGCCGCCTGATGAGGCCGGAGGGTAGGGCCGGTGGCAGCGCCCCATCGCCGTCAAGCAGAGTCCGCAGCGTAGTCGCACGCACGCTCACCTCGGTCTTGCGGCAGAGTAGGCCCCGGTTGCGGGGTTGTGTGAGGCTGAGCATGACGATCTTGTCGCAGAGCGCGCGGGTCTTGCCTGCGCCAAAGGCCCCGCTGAACATGAGTTCGGGCGCCCGGCTGCGCACAAAGCGGGTCTGGGCGGGGAGCAGACGCCGCCTAATCGTCTTCCGTGTCGGCATATTCAAATACGATCAAAGGCGGTAGAGCGCCTTCTGTCTGTGGTTTGTCTTTGCCGGCAGAGGGTTTGCCTAAGACCCGGTCCAGCACATCGCGCGCTACGGTCTTATCCGCGCCCTCCAGCGCATCTTGATATACCCGGATCGCGTCGGGCAGCAGCCCCCGCAGCAGCTCGGCGATCGGCATTTGTGGGTCGTTTGGTGCTTTCGGCAAATCTTTGTACCTCCTTACATGTACGGATTGCGCGCGTGATCGCCGGGTTGTTCTGTCAACTTCCATCTGCCGACCTCAGGGCCGTAAGCGAGAGTTCCTCGCACCCGAACAAAAAACGCCCGGCCATCCCACATTGCTGTAGGTGGCCGGGCGCTACAACTCCGGCAGGGCCGTCTAATTACGGCAGCGCGTTTCTCGACTGCCTACGAGTATAAGGCGTCGGCAACGCACCGTGAAGTATAGAGGCGTTCGGGTTTGGTTTGAAGATGGTTAACGCGGGGATAGGTTCGTATGGGCGGTGTGCCCCATGCCGGGGAAGCAAAAGCCGCCCATATGGGCGGCTTTCGGTGTCATCAACCGTAGGGGCTATCTATGCTGCTTCCTCATCTTCCGGGAGCACAAAGCCGCGTGCTCGCAGTGCTTTCTTGACGTCGGCAAGCGCCTTGCGTCCAAAGCCCTGGATGTCGAGCAATGCATCGTCGCCTTCGGCGAGCTTTGTCATGAGCGCGCCGGCGTTGGTAACCCCGGCTTCTTGCAGGGTTTTCATCACACGGGTGCTGAGTTCTAGCTGTGCCAGGGTAGTATCGGGTGAGGTGAGTGCGGCAGCACGGTCCTCGTCTTCTTGGCGAATCTCGTCGCGTGCCTGGAGGCGCTTCATAAAGCGTTCGACCTGGCCTTCGGTATCGACGATACGCATCTCGCCGGTATAGAAGGGGTGACAGGTGGAGCAAATATCGGTTCTAATCTCAGGGACGGTCGCCCCGACCGTCCAGCTTGCACCACAAGCACAGGTTACCTTTGCTTCGGGGTACCATTTGGGGTGGATTTTTTCTTTCATGCCTAGACCTCTGGCGGATAGACGCTGACGCGCTTGACGCCCCGTTTCATCTCGAACGTAACAAAGCCTTTGATGGTTGCAAAAATAGTATAGTCGCGTCCCATGCCGACATTCTCGCCGGGGTGGAACTTGGTCCCACGTTGGCGTACGATGATGTTGCCGGGGATGACGTATTCACCGCCGTAGCACTTGACGCCCAGGCGTTTTGATTTGCTATCTCGACCGTTGCGGCTGGAGCCGCCACCTTTCTTATGCGCCATTACAACACTCCTTATGCGGGCACTCAGGCATTAATCTTATCGATGCGAAGGCGCGTGTATTGTTGGCGGTGGCCTTTCTTGCGCCGGTAACGTTCTCTGGGGATATACTTCCAGACGATGATTTTCTTGCCCTTGAAGCGATCGACCACGGCGGCTGTCACCGAGGCGCCTTCAACGAGGGGCCGTCCGACCTTAGTTTCATCGCCATCAACGACGAGCAGAACTTCGTCGAGCACGATGGTATTATTAATTTCTTCTTCCGGTAACAACTCGACGTCAATGAGCGCACCTTCTTCTGCCCGATACTGGCGCCCTCCGCTGCGAACGATCGCGTACATAGATCAGCCCTCCAATCTTCACTTATTGCCTTCGGCATGGCGGTAGTCCAACATGTCGCGGGGAAAACTGGGTAAATTTAACCCTGACGGCAGACAAGCGGCGATTATAACGATTCGGCTGCACGCTGTCAATTTTTTTTGGCTAAAGATCAAAAGTCGGGGTGAGGTAATCTCTAAGTGTGGGGACGCGGCGGCACAGGGCAGGCATACGGTCGGTTCAACTTCAGGCTTCCCCCGGCCCTTGTGCCCGACCGGTCGGTGGCTCTACCAAAGGTAAGGTAAACCAGAAGGTCGAGCCGACCCCCTCTACGCTCTCCACCCCGACCTTGCCTCCGTGTGCCTCCACAATGCGCCGGCAGATCGCCAGGCCCAGCCCGGTGCTCGACTCGTCGCCGGTGGGCTGAGTCGAGATGGTGACAAAGTCGTGGAACAAGAGCGGTTGTTCGTCTTCGGCGATGCCCGGCCCCTCGTCGATGACCGCGAAGCGTGCGGCGCCCTCTTGCCGGGTTATGTTTATCTGGATTGTGGTGCCGGAGGGGGAATATTTGACTGCGTTGCTGATGAAGTTATCAATCACTTGGTTGATGCGCCGGGCGTCGGCACGCACACGCATCGCTTCGGTTTCGCCGCAGACGATGGCGATGTCTTTAGATTCGGCAACCAAGCGGTGCATCTCGACCGTCGAACATACGAAGCCCTCAAGCTCTAGGTCTTCTAGGTTAAGTTCCAGATGGCCGGCCTCGATCTTCGATACGTCCAGCAGCTCGTTGATTAATTCGAGCATCTTCTGGCTGGCTTTGCGGGCCGTGTTAATCATGCGCCGCTGGGTAGAGGAAAGCGGCTCCCCGGACATCTCCAACACAAACTCGGTGGCGCCCAAGACCACCGAGAGCGGGTTGCGTAGGTCGTGCGCGGCCATGCCCAGGAAGTTGTTCTTGGTCTCGTTGAGCGCGCGCAGCTCCTCGTTCTGGCGTTCGATGGCGGATTGCTTCTCGAACAGTTGGCTTATCAGGTTCGCCTTTTCCACGATGACCGCGAGCTGTCCGGCGATCTGCTTAAAGAGGTCCACGTGGACCTCTTGATAGGTATTCGGCGTATCGCTTGAAAAGAACATAAAGCCGATCGGGATGCCGTTGGCGATCAGGGGGCAGGTCAGGCTGGCGCGGATGCCTTCGGCCAGGATGCGTCGGGTCGAGTCGGAATCGGGGTGCGCGGCGTAGTGTGCTTCTAGGTCGTTGATGATACGCGGCTCGCCTGTCTCGATGATGCGTTGTAGGCTGCTGCCCTTCAGCGGGTCTTGATAGCCAACCGGAAGCTCGACGTTGGGATACTCGCTCTTGGCCCAACGCGCCCGCACCATGATCTCGCCCTCTTCGTTCTCGACCAGCAGCGAGAAGCCGATGCGTACAAAGGGGATGATGTCATGGAAGGTGCGGTATACCTGCTCCAACACGTCCTCAAGCTGCACCCCGGCGTTAACTTGTTCGGTGATAAGCCCCAGATTTTCCAGCTCGCGGGTTTGCCGTGCCAAGACTCCGGCCAGAGTGCGCAGGTTCAGGCCGAGCTTGTCGATCTCGCCGTCGCCTTGCCCGGTGGAGAGGTTCAGGTCGAAGTTGCCGGATAGCATCTGTTCTACGGCACGGGTATATTCCTGAATGCGTCTTTCTGGGTCTTGACTCATGTTATTGTGTTGGCCTCTTAAGGTTACATCAACAGATTGCCATTATCTTAAATTTGGAATCGTGTGTCAAGCGACCGAAATTGCAGGAGTGGGCGTGAGCATGTTGACTGGACGCGGCGCACTGTGGATAATCAGCCCTGGGCGTTTGCCCACTTGTTCCAATACGAGCAATGAATAAGGAGAGGATAACATGTTACGCACGTCCAA
>CAZJBO010000231.1:0-4941 GCA_964544075.1 uncultured Anaerolineae bacterium | reverse complement strand
CAGGTCCAGGACTGCTAAGTCCTTCGAAGACTCCGCGTAGGCGGAGGTGTGGGGGTGTGGGGTGACCGGAGGGAATGCCCCCGGCTCAAAGCCCCCACAGAGAGCAGGTGAACAAATATCTTTTTAGCCGGGCGCGTAATGCGTAATCAGTGTGAGTGACGATTCGGTTCCCTTACATAAACGGTTGAGTTTCAACCCATCTTGGCAAACCAGCCGAGCAGGGCGCTTTGAGTTTATGAGCGCAAGCTCGGTTTTGCTTTGTATAGTAATTAGGTAGGTAAATCTGTTGGATATTGGCGCTTCGATCGGCAGCATAGCTCTTTTGATCTTAATGAATATGTCTTTGACACTGGCTTACCAGGCCTCGATAAACGCCAGCAAGACACGCTTGCGTCAGATGTCCGCCGACGGCAACGCAAACGCAGCCCGCATCCTATCGTTAATCCAAGACTCTAGGCAGCTGTTTATCTCACTACAATTTGGCATCGTGCTGCTGCATTTCCTCACCGCGACGGTGATAATGTTCGCGGTTGCAATACCCATCACCAAACCGCTGAGCACAAACCTGGCAGGCTTGCTGCGTTATATCGTCATCCTCCCCACCGCTGCCGCCATCACTTGGATATTCGGCGAGATGCTCCCCACCGCCATTGCTGCACGCCACACCGAACGCATCGCCGTCGCCATCGCGCCCTGCCTGAACGCACTTACGCTTATCCTCTCGCCGCTCACGCGCGCCTTGCTTGAGATGGGCCGGGTGATGGCAGCCCCCTTTGGCGGTGAGAACCGTGACGCGGCGGTTATTGAGGACGAGATCATGACCCTGGTCTCCGCCGGTGAGGAGGAGGGCATCATTGAAGAAGAAGAGAAAGCAATGATACACTCAATCTTCCAGCTGGCCGATACCCTGGTCCGCGAAGTGATGGTACCGCGCATCGACATGGTAGGGCTGGAGCTTGATACACCCATCGAAACGGCGCTTGACACCATCATCAAAGCCGGACATTCCCGCATCCCGGTGTATAGCGAATCTATCGACCATGTAGAAGGCATCCTCTATGCCAAAGACATGCTGACCTTATGGCAAAAAGACCTGCACAACGGCTTTGACGAACACGCCATCACCGAACTGCTGCGCCCCGCCTACTTCGTCCCGGAAGCGAAGAAAGCCTTCGACTTGCTCACCGAACTACAGCAGCGCAAGGTGCATATCGCCATCGTGGTGGATGAATACGGCGGCACAGCCGGCATGGTGACCATCGAGGACCTGATAGAAGAGATTGTAGGCGAGATACAAGATGAATATGACTTCAACGAAGAGGCCGCGTTCGAACAGCTGGGCGAACACGAGTATCTCTGCGATGCACGCATAGACCTAGATGACCTCAACGATCTTTTAGATAGCCACCTCCCCACCGATACCTCCGACACATTGGGCGGTTACATCTTTGGTGTGTTAGGGCGCGTGCCTGAAATCAACGAGGTCTTCGTAGAAGATGGCCTGGAGGTAGAGGTGCTCGGCGTCACCGGGCGACGCATCCGGAAAGTGCGCATCCGGCGTCTCCCCACATCGCCCGAAGAAGCCGTAGACGACCATAGCGACGAGGTCGACACTATGCACGATGCGAGGTCAAACCATTGAACACACCCTCCCCACTCAGCCCAACCGAAGCCGCCCGACTCATCGAGGCCGCGCTTGATGTGCGCACACGCGCCTATGCGCCCTACTCGCACTACCGGGTAGGCGCAGCACTGCTTGCCGACGATGGCGTTCTTTATACCGGCTGCAACGTCGAGAACGCCACCTATGGTGCGACCATCTGCGCCGAGCGCACCGCTGTAGTCAAAGCGGTGAGCGCTGGGGCGTTGGCTTTCCGCGCTATCGTGGTCGCGACCCAAGAGGGCGGCTCACCTTGCGGCATCTGCCGCCAAGTGCTCCACGAGTTTTCCCCCGATATGTGGGTGATTATGGTCGATACACACGGGCACGTAGCCCACGAATGCGCGCTTACCGACCTACTGCCGGCAGCCTGGGGGCCGCAGAACCTCAACGACCATGCCTAAAGCCGAACGCCTCTTCCGCACCGAGGCGGTGATCCTCCGCCGCAGCGACTTCGGCGAGGCGGACCGCATGTTGACCCTGTTCACACCGACGCGCGGTAAGCTGCGCGTGCTGGCGAAGGGCGCGCGCAAGCCCACCAGCCGCAAGGGAGGACATGTGGAGTTGTTCGCGCGCGTGGATATGCTGATCGCCAAAGGCCGCAATCTGGATATTGTCTCGCAAGCCGAGACTATCGAGCCACACCCGGCCTTCCATGCCGACCTGGTGCGCATGACTTACGCCTCACACGTGGCCGAGCTGTTGGACCGCTTCAGCGGCGAAGAGGAGGAGAACAAAAACGCCTATAACCTCTTGGTGGCGACGTTGGGCTACCTCTGCCAAGATGTGGATTTGCGTTTGGTGGCGCGCTTCTATGAACTGCACCTGATGACTTGGGTGGGCTTCCGACCGGAGCTGTTCAAGTGCGTCGTCGGTAGAGACGAGATTGTGGCACAGGACCAGTACTTTAGCTATGAGGACGGCGGCGTGGTCTGTCCGGAACACGGGCAGTCTAACAACATGACACCGATTAGTCTGGGCGCGCTGAAGGTGTTGCGCTACCTGCAAACGCGCGACTTCGAGACGGTGCGCGTGTTGAACCTACGCCCGGCGCTCCACGCCGAGGTGGAGCGTGTGATGCACGGATACATCACATATCTGCTGGAGCGCCGGTTGCAGAGCGTAGATTTTTTGCGGCACTTGCGACGGCTACACGAAAGATAAACTCGTGCCGTTCGCTAATCCAGCGGCGGGAGGGTATTCGGGTCTGCCGGTGCCGGGTCCGGCTCGGAGAGCGCGTAGCCCAACAAGGCGGCAAGTATCACGATCAAGGCGCCGATAGCAAGCCGCACAAAGTCGGCGAAGAGGTTATCGGCGGTGAAGATGGTGACGACGAGCACGAACCAGAACGCGGCAGGGATGCCCGCCATCATCGCACAGACTATATAGTGCATCGCTTCGGCGACCGCTCCCCCCCGCACCGGCAGGGATTCGTGCGATTGACGCGCTACGAAGTAGCCACCTATGATGGCAACACCGGCGCCGATAAGCAACATCCATTGAGTATTATCCATGATAATATCCGCCTGCCTTGTCTAGAATAAGGTGTAGATGAACGGCGTCGAGCCGGACGCTTGGCCGGCAACGATCAGCAAGACAAACAGCCCCAGCGCAATAAACATCGGCATGAGCCACCACAGCTTACGTGCCCAGAGGAACTGCATAAACTCGCCCAGAATCCCCATGCGAGAGACAAAATCGCTGATGGCGGAACTTACCTTGTTGGGTGTTTTCTCCGGTTCTTGTGACATCGATTACTTTTCCTTTCTCACTAGAAATTTTTCCATCACCATCATGTCGATACCGCTGGTATGGAAGGTCCAGCTTGCGTTGGCCGGTGTATTGACGATCGGTTCACCGCGTAGGTTAAACGAAGTGTTCAACACAACCGGCGTCCCGGTGATATCGCCAAAGCGCGCCACGATATCATAGTATAGCGGGTTGGTCGGGCGGTCGATGCTCTGCAGACGCCCGGTGCCGCCCTCGTGCGTGGTGGCGGGGACCTCGTGGCGTTTATCCTCTTTGACCTTGCTCACCATCAACATGAAGCGCGGTGCGAGGTGCTTTGCGACGTTGGGGAAGACAAAGTAATCCTCGGCGCGCTCCTCCAGCACCACCGGCGCAAAGGGACGAAACGGCTCGCGGAATTTGATCTTCTCGTTGACGATGTTTTTCATCTCCTCGCGGCGCGGGTCTGCCAGGATGCTGCGGTTGCCGAGTGCGCGCGGCCCCCACTCGAAGCGTCCCTGGAAGAGGCTAATCACCTTGCCCTCTGCAAGGTGTCCGGCGACGACTTCCGCAAGCGCGGCCTTGTCCTCGTACGTATCATAGGGGATGTTGTTAGCATCCAGATAACTTTGCACCTCTTGCTCGGTATATCCGGCGCCATAGAAGGTATGGCGCATCACGCTATCGCGGCGGCGCGGCTTACCGAGCATCTGGTGATAGGCCCAGAGCGCCGCGCCCAGCGCCCCGCCGTCATCGCCGGCGGCAGGCTGGATGAAGACATCCTCGAAAGGCGTCTCTTGCAAGATGCGATAGTTCGCCACGCTGTTGAGCGCCACCCCGCCTGCCATGACCAAGTTCTTTTGGCCGGTGCGGGCGTGTAGGCCGGTCGCGATCTTTATCAAGGCTTCTTCGGTCACGCGCTGGATGCTGGCGGCGACATCGGCGTAATATTGACACTGCTTGACGTTAGCGTCGTTGGGGCTGGCGGTGGGGTCGGTCTTGGGGGTGATAAACGCGCTCTCGGCCACACGTGGCGTGCCGAATAGATCGACAAAGCGTTGGTTGTAGGTGTGGGTGGTGGAGTGATGGAACGAGAAATAGTCCATGTTGAGCCGGAAGGAACCATCATCATATAGATTAAAGACTTTGTAGACTTTATCCATATACTTTGGCTCGCCGTATGGAGACATCCCCATGACCTTGTACTCGCCGTTATTGACCCGGAAGCCCAGCCAGGCAGTGAAGGCCGAATAAAGCAACCCGATTGAGTGAGGGAAGCGTTGTTCCTGGTCGAGCGTAATCATATTGCCGCCGTTGGATTTATCTTCCCAATCGCCCCGCGCGACTCCGGTTGTGGCGGTGGTCCACTCGCCCACCCCATCGACGGTAAACACGGCGGCTTCGTCAAAGGGGGAGGTGAAGAAGGCGCTTGCGGCGTGGCTCATGTGGTGGTTGGTGAAGAGCAGCTTGCTTGCCGGGAGGTTAAGGTGCTTCTGTAACAGGGTCTTCACCCACAGCCGGTCTTCGAGCCACGAGAGCACCGCCTCGCGCCA
>CAZJBO010000230.1:0-4960 GCA_964544075.1 uncultured Anaerolineae bacterium | reverse complement strand
GTTCCCCCTCGCCCCGGCGAGGGAGAGGGGGATAGGGGGTGAGGGGAAGCGCCCCGGCAAAGGTCGGCGTAGCCGACGGCTGTTATTAGCCTGGGGTTTCAACCCCAGGCGCACGCCAGGCGCACGCGGCGCCCCGGCTACGCGGTGTGCCAGTTCCGCAGCATCTGCACCAACACCCGCACTCCGAAGCCGGTCGCGCCTTTGGGATAGTAGGGCAGGTCTTTTTCATGATACGCCATGCTCGCGATGTCGAGGTGTGCCCAGGGGTAGCCCTCGGCAAATTGGTGCAGGAAAGCCGCCGAGAAACCTACCCCGCTGTAGCGTTCGCCGCCGTTCTTTATATCTGCCGAGTCGCTCTTGAGCGCTTCGGTATATTCCGGGAACATGGGCATACGCCAGAGGCGCTCACCCGATGCGGCGGAAGCGGCCTCAAGCTGTGCGCGCAGTTCATCGTCTTCGCAGAACAGACCCGCCGCTACCCCCAGGCCCAGCGCCACCACACAAGCCCCGGTCAGGGTCGCCAGGTCTATCACGGCGTTCGGTTCAAAGCGTTCGGCATAGCTCAGGGCATCGGCCAGGAGCATACGGCCCTCTGCGTCGGTCGAGATAATCTCGATCGTCTTGCCGTTGAGCGCGGTTACCACATCGCCGGGCTTGTATGCCGAGCCGCCGGGCATGTTATCGGTGGCGGGCGCCAAACCGACCACATGCAGCGGCAGGCCGAGCGCGCCGATGCTGTACATCGTGCCCAAGACCGCGCCGGCGCCGGCCATATCGGTCTTCATGAGGCCCATGTTTTTGCCCGGCTTTAGGCTGATGCCGCCGGTATCGAATGTCACGCCCTTGCCTACCAAGACGATCGTGTCGGCGTCGGCGTCGGCGTTATACTCCAGGATGATGAACTTAGGCGGCTCGTGGGTGCCGCGCGCCACGCCGAGCAGGGCGCCCATGCCCAGCTCTTCCATCGCCGCGCGGTCTAGCACCTCAATGCGCATCCCGAAGCGTGTTGCGATGTCTTGGGCAGTCTCGGCAAGCATGGTCGGGGTGGCGATGTTGGCGGGGTTATTGACCAGGTCGCGGGTTAGGCAGGTGCCTTCGGCGATCGCCTGTCCGACCTTCGCACCGGCTTGTGCCGCTTGGCGTTTGCCTTCTTCAGGGACCAGCAGCGTCAGGCTGTCGATCTCTCCGACCGTATCCTCATCGGTTTTCAGGCCGCGCCATTTGTACAGCCCCAGCATCGCGCCTTCGACGGCGGCTTCGGCGTCGAGCGCGTCCGCGCTTGGTAGGGCGCTTGCCACAGACTGTGCGCCCAGCTCCCGCGCCTTGCGTGCTCCGGTGCCGAGCACGCGGCGCACCACATCGGCAGAGAAGTCTGCTTCTTTGCCCTGCCCGACTACGATTACGCGGCGCGCAGGGATGGCCCCACCGGGGTAGAGCACTGCCACCTGTCCGGCCTTGCCGGTGATGTCACCGCCGTCGATCAGGGCGCGCACCGCGCCGTCGAGCTTTTGGTCTATGGTGTGCGCGGGGCCGCTGAGGTTGGTGTTCTCGAAGAGGGTAACGATGATTGCATCGACGGCTTGGTCTTGTAGCGCGCCGACTTTAACCTGAATGTCCATTGATGCGATGCTCCTCTGTGTTTTGTGTTGAAACGAATTAGGCGGATGGCGTTTCTTCTGTGTTCTCTGTTGTATTCTCCGCATCCGCTGCGACGATCTCGATGCCGGGGAAGAAGGGGCGGATGGTGCCGGCCACCCAGCCCTCAAGCGTGGTCGGCGAGAGCGGGCAGCCCAGACATGCGCCGCCGAGCTGCACTTTGGCGGTTTTACCGTCAAAGGCAACCAGCTTTACCGAGCCGCCATGATAGTATTCGATGTATGCCGACACGGTGCCGATGAGTGACTCAAGGCGTTCGTGTTCGCTGGCGTCGTGTGGAATGTCGTCGGTATGTGATGATAGGTCTACCATTTTATTTGCTCCTCAAGCTAAGGGCGTCAATGTTAATTATGGGCCGGACGCGCCCGGAAACATAGTGTATTCTCTCACAAAGAATATGGTGATTCGACAGATAAGCGAGGAAGGGCAGCCTTGTCGGGCGCGCGCGCTTCACCAGACTTTTGAGCGATACCCCGTCGTTTCTACTCAAATACCCCCATTGCTCACCAATGGGTTATAATCCTCTCGCTTTGACGATTTGAAGACCTATCGGGTGGGTACATGACAGACAATCACACTACACGGCCCGGCGGACGCCAGATTTACCCCTTTACCGCCATCGTCGGTCAAGAGAAGATGATGCGTGCGCTCGCGCTTGTCGCCGTGAACCCTCGCATCGGCGGCGTATTGGTGCGCGGTGAGCGCGGCACTGCCAAGAGCACCGCCGCGCGTGCACTCGCTGCACTGCTGCCGGAGATCGAGGTGGTGGAGGGCTGCCCCTTCAACTGTGACCCGCAGCGCCCTAACGGTACCTGTGTGGTCTGCCAGTACCACGACCTCGACGACGAGCCTTTGCCCACGGTCACGCGGCGCACCCGCATGGTAGACTTGCCGGTCTCGGCCACCGAAGACCGCGTGGTTGGCACGCTCGACATCGAGAAAGCCATCCAGAAGGGCGAGCGTCACTTCGAGCCGGGCGTGCTGGCGGCGGCGAACCGGGGCATCCTCTATGTCGATGAGGTGAACTTGCTGGACGACCATGTGGTTGACCTGCTGTTGGATTCGGCGGCGATGGGCATCAACGTAGTCGAGCGCGAAGGCGTCAGCTTCGAGCACCCCGCGCGCTTCATCCTCATCGGTACGATGAACCCAGAAGAGGGCGATCTGCGCCCCCAACTCTTAGACCGCTTCGCGCTGGCGGTGGATGTGCGCGGCCTGGTCGATGAGAACGCGCGCGTCGCGATCCTGGAACGACACATCGAGTTCGAGGAAGACCCCAACGCTTTCTGTATGGAGTGGGTGGCGGCAGAGAAAGAGCTTTCCGACAAGATCGCACACGCCCGCCAAGTCGTCGAGACGATCGGTTACAGCCGTGCCGACCTACACACCATCGCCCGGCTCACCGCGAGTATGCACGTGGACGGTCACCGCGCCGACTTGGTGATCCTCAAAGCCGCGCGCGCCAACGCTGCTTTGGAGGGCCGTGATAGCATCGGCCTACGCGACATCTTGGTCGCGGCAGAGCTGGCGCTCTTGCACCGCATCAAGAAAGGCCCCTTCGAAGAGGCTCAAGTTGAGATAGGAGAGCTGAGCCGACGCATCGCGGACGTCCAAGACGAGGGCGTGGCCGAGGGTGAAGCCGATCCCGACGCCAAAGCCGCCGAGCGGAGTAAAAAAAAACACCCGTAGCCACCGACGGCCCGACGAACCCAGATACCCCGAACCCGGACCAAAGCACCCCCGCGCCCCAAGACGTGTTTCATAACCAGAACGCGCAGTGGTGGGAGGGCGGCCAGCGCATCGAGACCGGCACGACCTTCACGCCGCGCCGCCTGGATACTCAGCTTGACCGCCTCACGCGCAAGCAAGCCGGTCGCCGCAGCCAGACCCGCACCGACCGCAAGCGAGGGCGCTATATCCGTGCCGAGCCTGCCGGTGCCCGCACCGATGACATCGCGTTTGATGCGACACTGCGCGCGGCGGCCCCGCATCAGCTCGAACGCCACGCCGACCCCAACGAAGAGATGGCCTTAGCGCTGCGCAAGAGCGATCTACAGCGCAAGGTGCGGGTGCGGCGCGCCGCGAACCTGGTCTTGTTCGTAGTGGATGCCTCTTGGTCGATGGCGGTAGCCGAGCGCATGAACGCCACCAAAGGCGCGATAGTCTCCCTCCTCACCGATGCTTACCAGCGCCGCGACCGGGTGGGCTTGGTGGTGTTCCAGAAAGACCGCGCAAGCCTGGTGCTGCCGCCCACCAACTCGGTGAAGCTGGCACAGAAGGCATTGGCGGACATCCCGGTGGGGGGCAAGACGCCGCTTTCTGCCGGTCTGATGATGGCGAACGAGGTATTCACGCGCGAGCGGTACATACACCCAGACGTGATGCCCCTCATGATCCTGCTCACCGACGGCGCGGGCAATGTCTCGGTGGGCGGCTTGCCACCCCAAGAGGAAGCCCACCGGATCGCCGACGAGATGCGCGCGGCAAGTATCCGCTCGGTGGTGGTCAACATGGAACACGCCGCCTTCGACCAGGGCTTGGCGAAAGCGCTGGCCGAGCACCTCGGCGGGCCGTGCTATGCATTGGCCGAGCTTAAGGCGGACGTGTTGTATCGAACCGTCAAGAGCAATCTAGATGAGTACTAAGCCGGGCTTTCTGATATATTTCTAACTTGATAAAATTGGTCGGATATTGGAGAATTAGAAAAGAGATAAACTTTAACCGGCCACCTAAACATAAAAAAGGATAACGAACATGCTAAGTGCAAAGATGCAAGAAGCCCTCAACGATCAGGTCAACGCCGAGCTGTTCTCGTCATACCTCTACCTCTCGATGGTAGCCTACTTCGAGGATAAAAACCTGTCGGGGTTTGCCGACTGGATGCGCGCGCAAGCACAGGAAGAAGTGATGCACGCGATGAAGTTCTTCGACTATATCTTCGAGCGCGGCGGCAAGGCCGCGCTGAAGGCCATCGAAAGCCCCACGACCGAGTGGGAGTCGCCGCTGGCCGCGTTCGAGGCTGCCTATGGGCACGAGCGTTACATCTCGGACCGCATCAACAAGCTGATGACGCTGGCCCGTTCGGAGAACGATTACCCAACCGAGAACTTCCTCCAATGGTTCGTCGCCGAACAGGTCGAAGAAGAAGCCTCGGTTGACACGGTGGTGCAGACGCTCAAGCTCGCCGGTGATAACCTCGGCGCGCTGTTCATGTTAAACCGCGAGCTGGGCACGCGCCGTCCGGGTGCACCGGAGGCCGCCCCAGCCGAATAACCCTGTCTCCCCCTGTTCCATCCCCCCTGTC
>CAZJBO010000229.1:0-4962 GCA_964544075.1 uncultured Anaerolineae bacterium | reverse complement strand
ATCGACGATCTGGAGAAGACGGTCATTGGGGATGACGATCAAGGTATCGACTTGGTTCTTGATCGCCTCGATGCCACCTTCGGCGGCCTGGTTGCGCCGTGACCCTTCGAAAGAGAAGGGTTTGGTCACAACGCCGATGGTCAGCGCGCCAAGCTCGCGTGAGATCTGCGCGATGACCGATGCAGCGCCGGTGCCGGTGCCGCCGCCCATGCCGCAAGTGATGAACACCATATCGGCGCCGCGTATCACCTCGTAGAGGTCGTCGGCAGATTCTTCGGCTGCCTTGCGCCCTACTTCGGGGTCACCGCCCGCGCCGAGGCCACGGGTTAGCTTGTCGCCGATGCGCACGCGCGTCTTGCAGTTAGAAAGCAGCAAGGCTTGTGCATCGGTGTTGACGGTAATAAAATCGACGCCGGCCATGCCCTCATCGATCATACGATTGACGGCATTACCGCCGCCGCCGCCAACCCCAACGACTTTGATCTGCGCGAAATTCTCGCCTGGTCGCAGTTCCATCTCCTGCTTACCCTCCACCGATTTTGACTTTTTGTTTTGTTGAGTCTCACCCATTTGACCCTCCCACTCTCAATAACAAATAACTACCCTGCCCCCCAGACCGAATCGTGCCGGGGTTGGGACGAGATATGGATACGCAAATTGTTGACCTGGAGGGTCTCGCAGGCTCAGCGATGCTGAGTGGGGGTCAATCCCACAAGAACCACGGCTTCTTGCGTCTAAGAGCTGGCACCGGGGGTCGTGGCGCGCGGCTCTGTCTTCCGGTTTAGGCGCGGTGCGGGCCGAGTTTAGAGACTCACGGCCACGCTATGGCCCTAAAGATAGTCCTATTGTACACAAAACTGGAATATGCACAACTCCGCGCAAGTTACAAAATTCTCACTTACCAGCAGGAAAATTTCGGTAAGTCGAACAAATTTTCTATGGCGCGCCGTACTTCTGTGCGCCGTATAGGTCCTTGTCGCGCCTACGGCGTGTCTTTTTCCCCTCTTCATCGCATGGAGAGGGGGGATTAAGCAGGTGAAGTATAGATTAAATCAGCGTTTAGCGCAAAGGTCGGCTCGTACAACTAGGCCGGGAGCAGCCGCAGCGTCACGATCTCGTAAGGTTTGACATACAGGTTTACCTTGTTCCCGTCCACATCGAGTGCTTCGCCTTCCACCTCTAGCAGGTTGGTTCGCCACGCGCCCTGTAGATCAAAGCCTGCCGTCAGCGTCACCGGGCCACGCTGCCGTTGGCTCTCATACAGACGCACGATGATGCCTTTACCATCTTCGGCGCGCTTCACCGTCTCGATGATGATGTTGGGTCGGTCGGTTGACATAAAACCGACCGCTGCGACCGTCGGCGCGCCGCCCTTCCCATTGATGGCGATCAAAGGGTCGTTGATGGCATAGGCTGCCGCAACCGTCGTCTCGTCCCATGTGCCGCTGTGCGGCAGCAAGCTGTACGCAAAGTGCTGCGTGCCCTGGTCGGCGTCGGGGTCGGGGTTGGTAGGGGCGCGCAGCAAACTGATGCGCATCACGTTATCGCGGATGTCATGCCCATACTTGCCGTCGTTGAGCAGACTCACGCCGTAATCACCTTCGCTAAGGTCAACCCACTTCTGCGCGGCGGTCTCGAAGCGCGCCCAATCCCAGCTGGTGTTGCGGTGGGTGGGGCGCTGCACATTGCCCCATTGAATCTCATAGGTGGCAAAGGGCGCGAAGACCTCTACCGGGAAGGCGGCCTTGAGCAAGATGTGCTTCTCTTGCCATTCGATGCGTGTGTTGATGTCGATGCGGGGGCGGTCCGCGTTGAGCGTGATGCGCTGCACATATGGGCTGTGCAGGATGCGCCGCCTGATCTCCAGTGTGGCGCGCAGCGGGCCGGCCTCCACCACCTCGATTGAGCTTGCCGGGTCGGAAGTCCACATCTTGTCATCATAGAAGATGTCAATATCCCATGCGTCAAAGTTCAGCGGGCGGTCCTCAAAGGCTTGGAATTGGTTTGCCACCATGCCTTCGGGCAGCACCTCGCGCGCGTTGGCCTTGTCGTAAATGCGGGTGATGTCGCCGGCGTCGTTTAGCTCGACCCGAAGACAGGCGTTTTCGAGCCGTCGGGGTGTGGCGATGAGGCCGGTATCGGGCCGTAATGTTTCCCCTTCGGCCAAGACGAAAGGCGTCAAGCTGAGCGGGGCCAGCGCGCCGGGCGCGATCCATATCCCCCCCTCGGCGGCTTGGGTCAAGACAGGGCGCCCATCGGGGCGCTGCAAGCGCTCTCCTTCGGATAAAGCGCCGGGCCAGAAGACCAGATCGTCGCGGCAGAAGGCGGTAGGATTCACCACCAACACGTCTCCACCCACCTGCGCAGCGATGGCGTCGAGCGCCGCATCGCGGGCGGCGATGGACATATCGGCCACCTCTGCATATTGTTGCAACGATTCGGCATAGACCGGACCTATGCTGCTGCCGGGGATGATGTCGTGGAACTGGTTTAGACATACAAGCCCCCATGCCTTGCGGAAGATGTCGGCGGGGTAGGTGTAACCGGAGTCGAGCAGGCCGGCGAAAGCCGCCAAGAACTCGGCGTCATGCAACATGAATTCGCTTTTGCGGTTGGCGCGTTTATTACGGGCTTGCGTGGTATAGGTGCCCCGGTGATACTCGAAGTAAAGTTCGCCGTTCCAGGTGGGCAGCCGGTCGCCGGATTCGGCCTCCAGTGTGCGGAAGAAGTCGATCACCTTGCCGGGCTGGATACGCGGGGTGGCGGGGAAGCTGCGCATCGCCTCGATGTTTTCCAGCATCTCGCGGGTGGGGCCGCCGCCGCCGTCGCCATAGCCAAAGCTCATCAACAGGGTGTGTTGGAGTTCCTTTTGTTGGAAGTTGAGCCAGGTGCCGATGGTTTGTCCCGGCGAAGCGTCGGCGTTATATGTGCTGGCAAAGGTGCTGTTTGGTTCCTTCGTTGTGCTGAAGTGTGTCAGCACACGGCTGCCGTCTAGCCCCTGCCACCAGAAGCTGTCGTAGGGCAGGCGGTTGTATTGGTTCCAGCCGATTTTTATTGTGAAGAAATATTCCATCCCGGCTTGCTTTATCAGCTGTGGCAGGTTCCAGGCATAGCCGAAGACATCGGGCAACCAGAGCACAGGCGAGTCGGCGCCGGTGCCGAAGTGTTCGGCAAAGAACGTGCGCCCCAACAAAAACTGCCGCGCCAACGATTCGGGGCCGCTGAGGTTGCAGTCCGCCTCAACCCACATCCCGCCGATAGGTTCCCAGCGCCCCTCTGTAATCCGTGCGCGGATGGCGTCGAACAGTGCCGGGTAATCTTCCTTTACGTAAGCATAGAGCTGTGGCTGACTTTGTGTGAAGTGATAGTTGGGGAACTGTTCCATCAGGCGGGTGACGTTGTGGAATGTACGTCCGGCCTTGCGGCGGGTTTGCCCCAGAGTCCACAGCCACGCCACGTCGATGTGCGCATGTCCGGCGGCGATGATATCGACATCCATCGGCGGGCCGGCTTTCTCGATCCCGGCGCGTAAGATGTCGTGTGCTGTCGGCACACCGGCATAGAATGCGTCGCCGAGCGGTGCGCGGGTATCCAGGTGCTTAAAGGCCGCGTCCAGTGCATTGAGCAGGTGCCCTTTGGCCGGTGCGTTATCGTCCAGCACCTTCGCGATGCCCAGTGCGATGCGGGCCGCGACGACAAAAGCGCGCGTGGGCCGGTCGATCTGTACGACAGCACAGCTCTGCATGAAGAGCCGGTGCTTGACCTTGAAGTCCCAGTCTTGCATAAGGCCGGTCCAGCCGTGCAGCGCAAGCCTGTGTGTTGCACCGTCGCGCCAGCGCTCCGGGAGCAAAATCTCTTGGTGGTGGCGGTCACCGGCAGCGTAGGGTTCGCCGTCAATGTAGACCAGGGTTTCGGGGTGGCTAAAATCGCCGGACCTGCCCAGCGGGAGGTAGAGCGCAGCCGGTGCCGCAGCATCCCAATCGGACGGTACCTTGAAGGTGCTGCGCATGGTGAAGTTGGTATAGGCCTCGCCCCAATAGCTCTCCGGCGTGATTGTGTCCCATCCGCTCTCATCTACGTCGGGGGAAACCGGCGGCGGGTCGAGAGGGCCATCAAGTACGGCGTAGCGGAAAGGGGGCAACGGCTCCCGTCGACGGTATACCAGCGGTGCGATGAGCGCAAGGCGCGCGGTGATCTTCTCGGTGGTCCAGCGAACTTTGTGTATCAAAGCAGCCTCCTCGTGCGTTAATTGTGGTGCGAGAGTATAACCTGTTTCGGGGTGTAGGGGAGGGTGTAACGTGCGGTTTCGGGGCTGCTTTTGTTAGCTCACTGCTTGGGGCGCTTAAGGGTGATGACCGCAATATGCGACATCCTGCCAAGTGCGCCGGTCCCCGCGAGCACCTGGCTGTCGAAGTGTATGTCAAACAATTCCCAGCCCTGGTTACCGGCTTGCGCCAGCACTTTGTTCATCTCTTTTGCCAGCGCCTGTAATCCGCCATAGTCGGCGGTGAACGTCTTGATGATATATTCCCATTTCTGCATCGTCTTCCTCCTACCTAACACTAGTGATTACATCTGTATTCTTTGGCCAAAGTAAAGCATAGTCTCAAACACAAGGCAAACTGCCCTCTCGCATCTCACTTGACGTGGCTTTGCCGGTTCCGTATAATCGCATCGATTTAACACGCACGATATTTTACATTCTAGACAAACAACAAGGCGAATCCATATGATTGATGTCAACGAACTGCGCAAAGGCGTGACCTTTACGATGGACGGCGAGCTTTTCAAGGTGCTCAGCTTCCAGCTCCACAAACCAGGCCGAGGCACCGCCACCATCCGCACCACGCTGCGTAATCTGCGCACCGGGGCGACCATCTCGCACAACTTCATCTCCGGGGGGCGCGTCGAAGAAATCCGCGTCGATACCGTCGAGGTCGAATACCTCTATGATGATGGCGA
>CAZJBO010000228.1:0-4974 GCA_964544075.1 uncultured Anaerolineae bacterium | reverse complement strand
TAGGGATTTTTATACTGACTTTAATTACAAAAATAATATATCCTATGTTAATACCCCCTCTGGAAATGGTTTTAAAGGTAAAGTATTATGGCGGGATCGGACAAAAATTTTTGATCTTTTTTTGCTCTATAAAGGAAAAACCTGTTTGACCTGGAGCGGCGTGTATCGACCGGAACGAATTCATTAAGGCCGTCACCAACCTGCTCCAGGGCCGCGCCCTACAGATACCCGACCAGCCGGTGTGCATCGAATGCAAGCTCAAGGAAAACGTCTGTGTATATCTGCGCGGCGAGGTTTGCTTAGGCCCGATCACGCGCGGCGGCTGTGACGCGATCTGCCCAAGCTATGGGCAGGGCTGCGAAGGCTGCCGGGGTTTGATCTCTAACCCGAATATCGCATCAATGAAGGCTGTGATGTTAGAGCACGGTTTGAGCGAAGAAGAAATCAAATCAAAGATGACCATGTTCTTGGCCTATCAAGTTATGGAAATGGAAGGGGAAGGCAATGGCAACAGCGCCAACGTTTAAGGTAGATGTTCACCACGTCACGCGCGTAGAGGGGCACGGCAACATCGTCGTTGACGTGCAAAACGGCGAGCTGAAACAATGTGATCTTGCCATCGTCGAGACACCGCGTTTCTTCGAGGCCATGCTGCGCGGACGCCTGTATACCGAATCCTCACACATCACCTCACGCATCTGTGGCATCTGCGCGGTCGGCCACGCCACCGCATCGCTGCGCGCCACCGAGAAAGCGCTGGGCATCGAGCCGACCGAACAAACTGTGCTCTTGCGCAAGCTCAACTTCCACGGCGAGATACTCGACAGCCACATCCTTCATGCCTATATGCTGGTTGCGCCCGACTTCCTGGGCGCCAAGAGCGTAGTGCCGCTGGCGAAGAGCGCCCCAGATGTGGTGCTCCGCGCGCTGCGCATGAAGAAGCTGGCCGGCGACATCTGCGCGGCGGTCTGCGGACGCCACACCCACCCCATCGCAATGGTGGTGGGCGGTTTTAGCCACTTCCCCAGCGCCGACGACCTCTGTGCATTGCGCGAACGGCTCGAAGCCGTGCGCAGTGATGTAGATGCCACGGTCGAGCTGTTCCAATCCCTCACGCTGCCGGCCTTCGAACGCGATACCGAATACATCGCCCTGCACAAGGACGATGAGTATTGCTTCATCGACGGCGTGATCGCCAGCACCGACGGCGGTACATGGCCGATCGAGGCATACCGCAGCATCACCAATGAGTATTGCGTGCCGCATTCTTCGGCCAAGCATACGAAGAACCAGCGCGAGTCGTACATGGTGGGGGCGCTGGCGCGCTTCAACATCAACCATGCGCTCCTGCACCCAAAGGCCAAAGCCGCCGCCACCGCGATGGGGCTGACGCCAAAATGCACAAACCCCTACGCAAACACGGTCGCACAGGTGGTCGAGATCGCGCACTGTATCGAAGATTCCATCGAACTCATCGATACCTTGCTCGAACGCGGCATCGAGTGGGAGGAACCCGTGCCGCCGGCCCGCCTCTCCGGTGAAGGCGCCGGCTCATGTGATGTGCCGCGCGGTATCCTCTTCCACAACTATGTAATCGAAGACGGCAAGGTCGTGGGCGCGAACTGCATCATCCCGACCGGGCAGAATATGGCGAATATCGAGGCCGATATGCGCGCTCTGGTGCCGGCGGTTTTGGACCGTACGCCAGATGAGATTACAATGATGTTGGAGATGTTGGTGCGCGCATATGACCCATGCATCTCCTGCTCTGCACACATGCTGGACGTGCAGTTTGAGTAAACGCTCGGCTGCCGATAATGGGGCGGTGCGTGCTTCTGCCCCCGCCCCCGATACCCTGGTATTGGCGCTGGGCAACCCCTTGCGCGGCGATGATGGTGTGGGGGCGGCGGTGATAGCGCGGCTGGCCGAGGCACATCTGCCGCAAGGCGTAGACTTGCGCGACGGCGGAACGCCTGGCCTCGAGACGGTGCTCTTGTTGCAAGGCTACCGGCGTGTGATTATCGTCGATGCCGCAGAGATGGGGCAGGCGCCGGGCGCATGGGTGCGCTTCGGCCCGGAGGAAGTGCGGCTGCAAGCGGCTGATATGCATCTGCGCGGGACGCTGCACTACGCGGGGCTTGCCGAGGCTTTGGCCTTAGGCGGTGCGCTGGAGGTGTTGCCCCCCGAAATCGTGATCTATGGCGTCCAGCCGACAGAGATCGGTTGGACTGTGGGGCTGAGCGCACCGGTTGCAGAAGCAGTTGCGGCAGTCTGTACCGCGATTCTAAAAGACTTATAGTGTATATTAGATCAACTCACAGACTAAGCGAGGATGACACATGGCTAAAGGCAAAATTTTGCTCATTGATGACGACTCCGACATCCGGCTGGCGAACCGCTTGACGCTTGAAAGTGCCGGCTACGAAGTCGATGAGGCGCCCAACAGTGTCACCGGGCTGGAGAAGATCAAGGCCGAGCGCCCTGACCTTATCGTGCTCGACGTGATGATGGACTCGACGACCGAAGGCTTCCAAACTGCCCTCAAACTGCGCAGCCCTGACCCCAAATCAGAATACGCCGACTTCGCAGACATCCCTATCATTATGCTAACCGCCATTCACGACACAACGTCGGTACGCTTCGCACCCGACGCGGACTACTTGCCGGTCGATAACTTTGTCGAAAAACCGGTTGATCCTGATGCGCTCATCCAGAAGGTCGAGGCACTGCTGGCTAAGAGCTAGCCATACCCTCGGCGCACCGAGCGCACCGGCACAATTGGTCCATCACCACCCCCTCTTTTTTCCGCTTGGCATGATGTTTAGGGAAAGGGGAGGGGGAAAGTGTACATTACAAAGTCATTACAGGCTTCTCTATGACCAAATATAACCCGCAGCATCCTAGCCCGCTCGAGGCCACGCTCGCGCGCGACACTGTTGTCAATAGCAACCGCTTGATTGTGACGCGCTGGGGCGCGGCTGTGCTTGTTGGGGCTGCGACCTTTGTATGTGTCCGGCTCCTCCGCTTGCCGCTGCCGGAGCTGCCGCTCTACCTGTTGGCGCTATTCATCCTGGCGTATAACAGCGCGTTGGTGCGGCTCACACGGAGCGTCTGCCGTGACGATGCCTTATGCTTGGGCTGCATCCAAAAGCTGGTCATCCTACAGGTCGCCTTCGACTGGGTGAGCATGGCCGTCTTTATCCACCTCACCGGCGGCCTCACCAGCCCCGCGACCCCTTTCTTCTTCCTTCATGTGTTGATGGTCACCATCCTCTTGCCGGGGCAGTCGCCCTACATCTACGTGGCGTTGGCGGTCGGGGTGACCCTGGTGATCGCGGCATTGGAGGCTTCCGGCATCCTGCCGCACTATACCGTTATACCGGGCCTGCCGCCCGACCTCCATACCAACCAAACCTATGTGCTGGCGCAGATCATCTTCTTTGCCACGGCGCTTTTTGCGGCGGCATATCTGACCGCTTCGGTCATGGCACGTCTGCGTGAACGCGAACGTCAGATCGTCGCATTGTTTCAGACCACGCGCGATGTCTCCTCCACGCTCAACCTGACCGATGTGCTGGAGCGGTTGGCCCGTAGTGCGGCAGAGGCGCTCAACGGGCTTGGTGCTTCGATCCGCTTGCTGGACGAGAGCGGCGATCGCCTGACCGTGGCGGCTTCCTATGGCCTCAGCGCCGCATATTTCGATAAGGGCGTTGTCGATCTCTCACACAACCCGCTCGTGCGCGAGGTTTTGACAAAGGGACCGGTGATCGTGCGTGAGGCCGCGTTTGACCGGCGCATCCAGTATCCTCAAAAGGTTGTCGAAGAAGGTATTCGGGGGATGTTGGCGGTGCCGATCATTGGGCGCGATGGGCCGTTGGGCCTTTTGCGCGTCTATGCCGATACGCCCGATTACTTTATCGAGGATGATATAGATTTCGTAGTAGCGATCGCGCGCCAGGGTTCGACCGCCATCGAGAATGCGTTGGCGCACGATGCCTTACAGCAGGCCGATCAAGACCGCGCGCAGTTCGTCCGCGTGGTGACGCATGAGCTGCGCTCGCCGGTCGCCGGCGCGCAAAGTTTGCTGCGGGTGCTGCTGCGCGACCTGGCCGGCACGCTCACACCGCAGCAGTATGATATCATCGCACGCATAAACCGGCGCATGGATGCCTTGATGGATTTAATCAACGACCTGCTGGCCTTCGCTGCGACAAAGTCGGTGGGCCGACGTGACCCGCTTGCCGCTGTGCCGTTGCAGCCGGCGCTTCACCGTGTGATAGATAAGTTCACCTCACAGGCGGACGAGAAGCACATCACGCTTTCCTTCGAGGCGCCCGACACGCCTTTGTCGGTCCGTGCGAACGAAGACGGGCTGGCGCGCATTTTCGATAACTTGATCGGCAACGCGGTGAAATATACCCCGGAGGGCGGCTCGGTCAACGTGCAGGTTGCCGTGGGGGTGCCATCCACCGTCTCGCTGGTGACCATATCCGATACCGGGATAGGCATCCCTGCCGATATGCTCGACCGCTTGGGTGAAGAATTCTTCCGCGCGCCCAATGCAAAGCAAGCAGGGATCACCGGCACCGGGTTGGGCGTGGCTATCGTCAAACAGTTAATCGATCACTTCGGCGGCCAGATGACCGTGCAGAGCGTAGAGGGTGAGGGCACCACATTCGCCGTAACTCTGCCGCTCGCCCTGTCGGACGAGACTTGATGGGGCCGAGAATCTCCCGCTTGTATCTGTCCCCCCGCAGAAAATATCGTTTTGCCTCCTTGATAAGCGCAAGGTAGAATCCATCTCCTAAACTTGTGGAGAGTGGTTATGGCAAAGACGTATGAGGAGCTTAGACAGGCACTGCAAGACCACCGGCAGGCTTTGCTGGATTCGATCGCCGATATCGACTCGCGCGTAGGGCTTCAGATGATCGGCTACAAAACCCACCAAGCCGATGTCGCCACGCGCGCCTTCGA
>CAZJBO010000227.1:0-4985 GCA_964544075.1 uncultured Anaerolineae bacterium | reverse complement strand
CACAGCGTGCTCGGCGGTGTCTTTGACGTTGGGCCAATCGGCGAAAAGCTCGGATGTCCCGTCTTCTTCCCACGCGCCGATGCGATAGCGCACTACCGCGCCCTCCGGCTGGGCGGGGAGCGTGGTTTGCCAGCGTGTTAGGTAGCCGTAAGTGGCGGTATCCCACACCGTATCGACCTGCTCAAAATAGGCAACGTAACCGTTCTCTGCCGCGCCGCGTCGCCCTGCTGGGATGCTGCCATCCAGCGTGTAGTATGCCGCGATGTGATCTGCTCCGGTGTCCGGCCCCAGCATCACCGTGAGGGTGACCGGTTGGCCGGGTTTGGGGTCGTGGGGCGTCAGGGCGTGGGCATGTTGGAGGCCTTGATGCGACACACGGTGGTGCAAAAGTTTGAGAGAATCGGTGGCAAGCGTACCGAATACGAATTCTTCCATCGTCAAACTCCGCTCGTATGATAGATATTGCCTTAATGGGCGTTAAACGTACCATGTCGGCCTGCATCTGCCAAACAAAGCGGGCCGCTTCGCAGCAGTCTCGCGCGGTTGTATGGGCGGGCCGGCGCGCTGCGCGCTGTCAATCTCAGGCGCTGTACTTTCCCCTCGCCTTTGATCTATGTCTGGTGGCTGGCCCGGCGGTTATTGTATGCTATTCCCCTCGATTAGGTACGTGTATAATAAATAAAAGGTTGGTTTGCTGCTGCGAACCACACAGGCCAAATATCTTTGGTGAGGGTATGGGCGTGAGAACTGAAAAGAAAACAAAAGCCCAGCTCATTGATGAGTTAGCCGTGTTGCGCCGCCGCATGGCAGAACTGGAAGAGATAGAAGAGAAGTATCACGATTTGTTCGAGCATACCAGCGACGCCATCTTCGTGATCGACCCGGCGACCCTTCGGTTTATAGATGTCAACGCGCGCGCCGCGCACTGTCTGGGCTATACGCGCGCCGAACTCCTCGGCCTGACGCTCGGTGATATAGACGCCACGGTTCCGGCGCTGCCGGATGCGGACGCCGTCTATGAGCGCCTTTATCGGCGCAAAGATGGCGTTACAATCCCGGTCGAGGTCAACAGCCGACCTATCCAGTATGGCGGGCAGCGCGTCTTCCAGAACCTTGTGCGCGACATCACCGAGCGCCGCTGGGCCGCCGAAGCGTTCCGGGCAAACGAGGCGCGCTATCGCGCACTGTTCGAGCAGGCAAACGATGCGATCATCTTAGAGAACGCCAATGAGGAGATCATCGATGTCAACCGACGCGCCTGCACGCTCACCGGCTATTCGCGCGGTGAAATGCTCTCTATGAAAATGCCCGACCTAGAGCCGGAAGAGCTGCACGGTCACGGCATCTACGGGAGCACTGCGCACTTCGAGCACATCTTGCTACACCGTGATGGGCGGCGCATCCCGGTTGAGGTCACGACCAGCCCGTTGACGAATGAGAATGAGGACGAGGCCTTATATATATCCATTCTGCGCGACATCACCGACCGGAAGCAGGCCGAGGATGAGCGTGAACGCCTCATCGTAGATTTGAACGCCTTCGCGCACACAGTTGCCCACGACCTTAAGAACCCGCTCGGCATAACCATATCTAGCGCCGACATCCTGGCGTATGGTCGTCATAGGATGAGCGAAGAAAAGGTCGAGCATTACCTACAGGCTATTGTGCGTAATGGCTATCGGATGAGTACAATCATCGACGAGTTGCTTTTTCTCTCCAGTGTGCGTGCCTTGACCGAGGTGCCCACCGAGCCGATCAATATGGCCCAAATTATAGCAACCACGCAAAACCGTATGGTTTCTATGTTTGCCGAATATAAGGCCAAGATCAACGTGCCGTCGCACTTCCCGGTTGCGCTGGGCTACGCGCCGTGGATCGAGGAGGTATGGGCAAACTACTTCAGCAACGCGCTCAAGTATGGCGGTAACCCGCCCCGCCTCGACCTGGGCGCGGCGGTCCTGCCCGGTGGGATGGTACGCTTCTGGGTATCCGATAACGGGCCGGGCATCACGTCCGAAGGCCGCGCCCGACTCTTCACCCCCTTCACACGCCTTAATGTGGAACGTGTCGAAGGACACGGGCTGGGGCTATCAATCGTACAGCGTATAATCGACAAACTCGGCGGGGAGGTGGGCGTAGAAAGCACCCACGGCGAAGGCAGCACTTTCAGCTTCACCCTGCCGGGAGTAGATAAGCTCGAATCGCATACTATCTGACGAGGCAACCGTGAAGAAACCGTTGGCCGCAATCTCTTTGATCCTAGCTCTCTTGACCCTATTGGTGTTGGCCGCTTGCAACGCCATAACAGAGCCGGAGCCTTTCATCCCCACAACCGCGCCCACCCGTACCCCCACCTGCACTTTGACCCCCACCATCACCCTCTCTCCCACACCCACGCTCACCCTCACCCCGGTTCCTACCCCTACCATGCTCACCCCCACCCAGATACTAGGACCCACCGCCACGCTGCCGGAGATCACCAACACCCCCACCCGCTCCGCCGGCGCGCCGGAGGTCGAGTACTTCGTCACTTCCGATTCAGACGTCGCACCGGGCGACAGCGTCACTTTGTTGTGGTCGCTTATCGGCGCGGATGAGGCTATCATCTATCGGCTGGACGCAGAGGGCGAGCGGAAACAATTCTGGCAGATCGCCGGACGCGGACGCTTGGTCGTCGCCACGCGCACCACCGATCAGGACCGGGCGCGCTTCGCGCTGGTGGCGGGCGAAGGCGCCGATGAGATTGAGGAAATCTTGAGCATTCCGCTCTCCGGCTGTACCGAGGCATGGTTCTTCGCGCCGCCGCCGGAGAGCTGTGCTGCTGCCCTGCCGACCTTCACCCAGGCCGCTGAGCAATCCTTCGAGCGGGGGCGTATGGTGTGGTTGGCGGCGCAGAAGCAAATATACGTACTGTTCACCGACGACCAAACGCCGGCCTGGATGATCTTTGACGACAACTTCGTCGATGGGCAGACCCCCGACCGCGTGCCTGAATATGACAACCCGCCTGAAGGGATGCTGCAACCGATGCGCGGCTTTGGCTTGGTGTGGCGCGAGAACGGGCCGGTACGCACACGCTTGGGCTGGGCTTTGCAGCCGGAGATGGCCTTTGATGGGGCGATACAGACCGAGATTGACGCCGAGGCGGGGGCATCGCTCTATCTGCGCAGCGCTGGGGGTACGATCTTGATGCTCGCGCCCGGCGGTGCAAGCTGGGCCGAACTTGTGCCCTGAAAGCAGCCCCCGGCGCTTTATCTGTTACATAACATAGAACAAACATATGAACAAACCCAAGCAATCTACCACCAAGCACGAAGACCTGCTCTCATACTACCCCGACCCCCACGCCGACTCACGCCCCACCCCCCTGACAGAGGTCGAACTCGTGCGTATACAGTCTGCCGTGCGCGCGGTCTTCGACATCACCAGCATCACGCGCGCGCCAAGCCCCCGCATTGCGCTGCGCTTTGACGGCACGCTGCGCACCGACTCGGAGCGCGCATACCAACACATTGACACGGCTCTTGCCCCGCTTGGCTACACGCCCATCCTCCGGGATGATGACGGCGCGCCGGTGCTCCTGGTGATGCACGGACGCTTTGCCCCGAAGCCCTGGTCGGTCTGGCCTAACGTAATCCTGCTTGTCCTCACCATCTTTAGTATGCTCTCGGTGGGCGCCGGTATCGAGATGGGACAGCGTGGCATGATCGGGCCGGAGACCGGCGTGAACGATATCTATGCTAACCTGTTGTTGGGTTGGCCTTATGCCCTCTCGCTCCTCCTGATCTTGGGCGCGCACGAGATGGGGCACTTCATCACCGCGCGCCGCCACAATACGCCGGTCTCGTGGCCTTACTTTATTCCGTTTCCAAACTTCTTTGGCACAATGGGTGCGCTCATCGCGCAGCGTGCGCCTGCGAAGAACGCCCGCATAGCCTTTGATATCGGCGTGGCGGGGCCGTTGGCGGGGATGGTCTTCGCAGTGCCTATCTTGCTCATCGGCCTGGCGACCAGCCCTGTGCAACCACACCCCGGCGTGCCCTACATCATCGAGGGCAATTCTATTCTCTATGCGCTGAGCAAGTTCTTGGTGTTCGGGCGCTTCTTGCCCGGCGGCGGCGAGGATGTGTTCATCAACCAGATGGCCCAGGCCGGCTGGACAGGCTTGTTCGTCACCGCGTTGAATCTGATACCGGTCGGGCAGCTCGACGGTGGGCATGTGCTCTATGCACTGTTCGGAGCGCGTGCGCGCAAGCTCTATTGGCCCATCATGGTGGGGGTTTTAGCGTTGGCATTATTTGTCTCGCCGGCGTGGGGCTTGTGGGTGCTGTTGCTCTTCTTCTTCGGGCGCACACACATCCCCCCTCTCGACACCCTGACTCAGATCGACCCACAGAGACGGCGCGTGGCGTTGTTGGCGTTCATTATCTTTGTTATGGTGTTCGTGCCGAACCCACTGCGACAGGTCATACCGGGTGCCGCGCAGTCGATCCCGACGGTCTGACGCGCCTCGTGCGTCTTCCTTTCCCCTCGGCCCCAAATTACGCGAGACTTCGGCAGGGCCGGCGCAGCCGATGCATTGTGCGTTTTAATCCCAGGCACACGAGGTATGTGGGATGAATACGACAGGTTGACCAACCTCCCATACAAGCGGTAAGCTAGACAGCGTTTTAATCTATCGGTCTGCGGTGCTTAGCCTATGCGAAACAAACTCCCCGATTGGTTAATCGTGCTGCTGCTTTTGGCGTTGCCGTTGCTCTACTTTGCGCCGGTTACGCTGGGCGGTCAGACCATGCTCCCTGCCGATACTCTCTACACCTTCGAGCCGTGGCGCGCGGCGGCGGTGGCACAAGGTGTGGGCACCCCATACAATGCCCTCATCGGTGACCTGGTGCTTGAGAATTATGCCTGGCAGTCCTTCATCAACCGCTCTCTCACCGCCGGCACGCTCCCGCTCTGGAACCCGCACAACTTCGCGGGGGTGC
>CAZJBO010000226.1:0-5011 GCA_964544075.1 uncultured Anaerolineae bacterium | reverse complement strand
TGGCGACCCGTGCAAGCTGCATGGCAACCGGCACGGCATAGTCACCGCGCGTGGCGTTGTCTTTGGCGACTTGGTTTACCGGGATGGTGGGGATGTCGAATGTGGGCAAGGCGCCCGCCGTTTGTGCGGCTTTGATGGCGCTCCGGACAAGGCCGGCGCACTCGGTGGTTAACAGTTTCAAGGGTACGCGCTCCTGTGGTCATGCATGGTAAGACGGCGTGTATTTTACCACAATGTGGGGAGGCGTTCGGGTGGGGATGCTAAGCCGGTGTAGATCAAAAAACAGGGCGGTCGGGGGCGACGCAGCGCATCGCCCCTACGCACAGCCCGGCGTTTATTCTAGTTCAGATTCAGACGCCACAGCCTGGAAGAATTCCATAACCGTTGGTGTGATGTTGCCCACATGGACGATCCGCACGATGCCATCCGCGTCTATCAATATGCTGGTGGGGATTGCCATGACGCCGAGGTCATCGGCGACCGAGTCGCCGTTGCGCAAGATGTGTAAGCCTTCGGGTTGTTTTGATATGAATTTGCCTAGATCCTCAGGTGTATCCCACACGTTGACAAATATCACCTCAAAGGATGTGTCGGGGTCTAGGGCCGCCTCGATCAGATCGGGGATTTCGTCCATGCAGGGGCCGCACCAGGTCGCCCAGAAGTTTAGCAGCTTTGGCCCTTCGATGCGGTCGATGATCGTTGTCCCGGATACATCCTCCAGCGCGAAGCCGGCCAGTTTGTCACCATAGCCGACCGTCGGCATCGCGTCGAGTACGCCAAGCGGCCCGCCGCGCCACGTGGTGCTGTTGCCGTTCTGCTGGTTGTCGGTCTCGACCTGGTGGGCCAACATCAACAAATAATCGTCAGGGTAAGGTGTGGGGTCGAGCATTGTATCGATATTAGATGCGGTAGCACCGGATGCCATCAGCCCCATCAGGGCCAGACAAATTGCCATCCCTACTGTCAGTGTGCTCATGAGTCGTTTATGCATCATACAACATCTCCATTACTTCCAAGCCGATAGTTAATCGAACTATCACAGTATACTGTAGTTTTTGTCGTTATCATATTTGGGTGGGCAGTTCATAGGGCAATCGTATATCAGATCGACACTGCTCCGGCACAGCGCGGGCCTGTCCCTTCCCTTTAATAGATGCGCCTCAGTTTGCAAAAAAAAGGGGTTTGCGCTACTATCTGGCGCGCCTTCGTTCCGCTCTCGACGCAGCGCCGGCTGTGATCTAGGGCTAACCCGTGGAAAGGAAGAATATTTTTCATATGCGAAAATACGAACTAACTTACATCATCCACCCCGATTCAAGCGGCGATAAACGCTCCGGTGTCATGGCACAGGTCGAGACCTGGGTCAAGGCCGAGGGCGGTAAGGTCATCAAGACCAGCGACTGGGGACGTCGCCAGATGGCCTATGCTATCAGAGATCAACACGAGGGACACTATATCCACCTCGAAGTTGAGCTGCCGGAGGCCGCGATCACGGAGCTGGAACGCAACATCAAGCTGAGCGAGGTGATTTTACGTCACCTGTTGGTGCGCGCCGACGATTAAGACCTTGCTCACCCACGTTGCCGGACGGTCGGCCACGCTATATTGACTTGGTTTATAGGGAGCACAGAGTGTTATGAGTAGGGGCTTAAACAAAGTAATGGTCATCGGCTACCTGGGGCGCGACCCAGAGATGCGGTACACCCCCAGCGGGCGTCCGGTCACCTCGTTTAGTGTGGCGACCAGCCGTACCTGGACTTCGTCTGAAGGCGAGCGGCGCGAAGAGACCGAATGGTTTAACGTGGTCGCTTGGGGGAACCTGGCCGAAATCTGCAAACAACACCTCAGCAAAAACCAGCAAGTCTATATTGAGGGCCGCCTGCAAACCAGAGGATGGGAAGACGGCAGCGGCAAGAAGCACTACCGGACCGAATTGGTCGCAAACGAGATGATAGTGCTCGGCGGACGCCGCACGACAGACTACAACTCCGAAGATTCGGCCAACAACCCAAACAATTCATATGAAGACGAATACCCATTTTAGTGGGGATACGCTAGCGCAAGAGGAAAATAACCTTGACCGACTTGAATAACCCAAAGAAAGACGAACACGAAAGCAGGAGTTACAGTCGCCGTAGTAGCAATAACGGCGGCGAGCGCCCACGCCGGCGCAGAGGGCGACGTTTTGGACGACGCCGGGGAAGAATTTCCCCCATGTATGCCGACAAGTCTTTTAAGCTGACCTATAAAGACCCGGAGACCTTGCGGCGCTTCTTGACCGACCACGGCAAGATACGTCCACGCCGCCAAACCGGGCTGTATGCCAAAGACCAACGACGCCTCGCGCGTGAGGTCAAACGCGCCCGGCACCTGGCGCTCTTGCCCTTCACACCCGAACACGCCCGCTAAACGCTCTTAAACACAATTTGGGATCACTCAAGGGCATGGGAGGGAGCTTCCCCTGCCCTTTCTTGTTTAATCATTAGCAGGAGAAGAAAACGCATGGCAAAACGCGGCGAGAGCACACCTTCTATCAAACGCACAAAGGGTGGGCGCCGGCACCTTTCTCGCGCCGAAAAAGAACGCCGGACGAACCATATCGTCCTCGGCACAACCGCTGCTTTGGTCGTGGTTATCATGATTCTTTTGATCGGTGGCATTATCTACGAGCTGGCTATCAAACCCAACCAGGCGGTTGCAAGCGTTGGCGACGTAAAAATCAAGGCGATCGACTTCGAACGGCGCTTTAAGCTGGAGCAATACCAAACCATCATCAACCACGAAACCCGCTGTAGCGAAAACCTACGACAGTACTTCGCGGCAGAATGTGAGCAATGGGAACAACAGCTTAAGCTGCCGACGCTGATGGGACAAAGCGTGCTCAACAAGATGATTAAGGACGAGATCATCCGGCAAGAGGCCGCCGCACGGGGCATTAGCGTCTCGGAAGAGGAAATACAAGACGAGATCAACCAGATGTTCTCCTATGACCCCAACCCCGAAACGCCGGAACCCACCGATACGCCCGCACCAACTGCCACGCCGCGCTATACCGCCACGCCTACCAATACACCGCTCCCAACCGCCACCCTTGCCGAGGACGAACCCACCGCTACTCTCACCTTGACACCTTCCCCCACCAACACTCCGGTTAACACCCTGACGGCAGAGGAAGCTAAAACAGAGTTCGACAAGACCTACACCGGTCAGGTCAATATCGTCGGCGAGCTGGCCGGCATTGACGAAGAAACTTACCTCGGCCTCGTCGAGATCCAATTGCTCCGCGAGAAGCTCGCCGACACAATCGGCGCGAACATCCCGGCGGTCGCCGACCAGGTACACATCCGCCAGATGAAGCTGAGCACCGAGCAGGACGCCATCGAGATCATTGAGGCACTGCGCGACGGCGAAAGTTTCGCCGTGCTCGCCAACAGAGCCGACGCCGTACAGCCCAACGCCGAAGACCCCTACCGCTTTAGAGGCGGTGACCTGGGCTGGCTCCCCTTGGGGCGGCTTATGCCCGAAATCGGACGCCCGGCCTTTGATGCCGAAGTCGGCGAAGTGCTGGGGCCGATCCGTGGCATCGACATCGCAGCCATGCAGCAGGGAATGCCGTCAGAATACTTCTACGTAGTGCAAGTGCTCGGTCACGAGGTGCGCCCTGTCGCGGAGGACCTCCTCGCCCGGATGCGTAGGGAACACTTCGATACCTGGCTCAACGGCAAAGTCAGCCAAGCTGAGGCCTTCGATGTCTGGAAGGACCACATTCCCGAAAGCGTTAGCCTCGACAAGATCGTTGACGTCAGCAACAAATACCTCCCGCCCGACCCGACCGCCACGGAAGTATCCGAGGAGTAACCCCACCTCACCGCTCACACCGGTAGACAACGGCCCCCTGTCAACTCAGGGGGCCGTTTGTATTAAATCGCCGTGGGCGCCTACGGTTTCGACCGCAGACCAAGCTGTTCGTAGCCCTACCAAATCATCTAGACTGCTTACCCCATACCCCATGCCTTGTGGTAAAATCCGCACTTGGCATCTTCTCGACCGATATATACCTAAGCGACAGGAGTCAACTCTCATGGCAGTCAGCTACAAAGAACTCGGCTTGGTCAACACAAAGATCATGTTCCAGAAGGCGATGGAAGGCGGCTACGCAATCCCGGCTTACAACTTCAACAACATGGAACAAATCCAGGCCATCATCCAGGCTTGCGTCGAAACCGACTCGCCGGTGATTCTGCAAGTATCAAAAGGCGCGCGGAACTATGCTAACCAAACCATGCTGCGCTATATGGCGATGGGCGCGGTGGAGATGATGCGCGAGATGGGCGGCAACATCCCGATCGCGCTACACCTAGACCACGGCGACAGCTTCGAACTCGCCAAAGATTGCATCGAATCGGGCTTTAGTTCGATCATGATCGACGCTTCGCACCACAGCTATGAAAAGAACATCGAAATCTCGAAGAAAGTCGCCGACTTTGCCCACCGCCAGGCCGACTACGTCACGGTCGAGGCCGAGCTGGGCGTGCTGGCAGGCATCGAAGACGAGGTGGAAGCCGAGCGCAGTACCTACACCCAGCCGGCGGAAGTCGAGGACTTCACCAAGCGCACCGGCGTAGACTCGCTGGCAATCTCTATCGGCACCAGCCACGGCGCTTATAAGTTTAAAGTCAAGGAAGGTGAAGAACCGCCGCCCTTGCGCTTCGACATCCTCGAAGAAATCTCAAAGCGTCTGCCGGGCTTCCCGATCGTGCTACACGGCTCCAGCTCGATCCCCCAAGAGTTCGTAGCGATGGTCAATAAATACGGCGGCAACATGGCAAACGCCGTAGGCGTCTCGGAGGCACAGCTGCGGCGGGCCGCCGGCAGCGCTGTGTGCAAGATCAACATCGACTCTGACGGACGTTTAGTCGTCACCGGCGTGGTGCGCAAAATCTTCGTCGAACAGCCCGAAGTATTCGACCCGCGTAAATATCTGGGGCCGGCCCGCGAAGCGCTCGCGAAG
>CAZJBO010000225.1:0-5034 GCA_964544075.1 uncultured Anaerolineae bacterium | reverse complement strand
CAATCGAATCGGCCAATGCTTGCACCAGTGCGACGTCTTCATCGCTAAAGATATATGGCTCAAGGCTTTGTACGTCGAACACACCCAGCAAGTTCTTGCCGATGGCGATCGGGGCCGATACCTGGGCGCGGGTATCTTCCACGCCCGGCCCTGGCACATAGTCCGGCTCGGCATGGACGTCGTTGCTCATAACCGCCGTGCCCTTCCGGGCGGCCATCGCGATCAAACCGGGATCGCTGAGACGATAGCCGAAGCCGTCGATTTTCCATAGCCCGCTGTGCACGCCCGATCCGGCGCGGAAGATCAGATTGTCGCCGTTGCGCACGAAGAGGTGGACGCGGTCGAAGCCGAAGAAATCGACCACGAGATCGACTACTTCCTCAAGCAACCGGTCGATATCCAGGATTGATACGAGCGCGCGGCTTGCCTCAACCATCGTTTCCAGCCGCTCGGCCTGGCGACGTTCGGAGTTGTAGGTAGCGGCCTCTTGGATGGCAAGCGCGAGCTGGCCGGCCAGGGTCGTCAGGACATACAGATCGTCTGGCTCGAAGGCCTCTACCCGGTTGGCTTGCACATCGAGCACCCCCAACACGCGCTCGTCGATCACCAGGGGCAAGGCGACCTCGGCACAAGTGTCGGGCGCGGCAGCAAGGGGGGTATAGCGTGTGTCTTGGGTCACGTCGGGCACGTGCACGACCTCGGTATGCGCGGCAGCCCACCCGATTAAGCCTTTGCCTAGAGGGATCGCCTCGGCTTCACGGCTGATGTGGAGGTGTGTGCTCGCGCCCAAGCGCAGCACGCCGGCGGCAAGGTCTAACATGAAGATGCTGACGGGGTAGTAGCCGAAGGTGCTTTGCAGCAGCTCGACAATCTGGCGGAAGAGGTCGGGGAGGGGCTGCACGGCGGTGAGCTGGCGCGTCACTTGGGCGATGAGCTTTAGCTGTTGGGCTTGTGCCCGTTCTTGTGCCAGCGACCGGGCGTTCTGGATGATGCCGGCGGCCAGCGATGCCAGTACGGTCAAGAGCCGGAGATGTGTTTCTTTGAAGGCGCGTGGGGTGTGGCTCTGGATCGCCATTGCACCGATGGTCTGCGCCCCAACGACCATCGGCACGAAGACACCGGAGCGTATCTTGGTCTCAGGCTCATAATAGCGTGGGTGTGCCGGGAGTGTTCCCCACTCACGCGCGAAGTCGTTTACTATCAGGCCTTGTTGTTTCTGGCATACCCAGCCGACGATGCCTTCGCAAGCGGCGTTGGGGAAGCGTTCCGGCGATACGCGCTCCCCGCTGCGCACCCAAACCTTGATGATATAAGCGCCGTTATCGAATAGACCGAGTTGGAAGTTTGCCGTATCGACGATGGCGCTTGCTTGTTTGTAGACGGCTTCGCACAGAGCATCCACCTGGAGGTCGGTGCTGAGGATGGCTTGGCTTACCTCTGCCAGTGCGCGCAAGTCTACGGCAGCGGCGCGGCGCGATGATCGGCGCCCCCATAGGTAGGCTAATACCATCGCCGCAGTGCAGACTATGACGGCTAACAGCAAAAACGGCCCTGACAAAAGGCCGCTTATTTCCGAAAACATCTAGGCAACCCTTCGTGTTTCTATGCGGAACGCTCCGGCGCAAGTGTGCGGGTATTGATCGCCTCCACGGCTTCTTCGACCGTGGCGAAAGTCTGGAAAATCCTATGGAACCCCACCATCTCGAAGACCTCACGGACACGTTGCGGCATGGCGACAATCGTTACCACGCCTTGCAGATTGTGTGCTTCCCGCCATGCGCCCAACAAAACTTTGAGGCCGCTGCTGGAGATGTAGGATACCTTGTGCATATCGATGATTAGTCGGGTGTGGCCGGCGTCGAACTCGGCCTTGAGTGTCTGCTCCAGGGGGCGGCTGCGCATCGAGTCGAGGCGTCCGTTGGGCCGGATGAGCCACACCCCCGGCGCGATCTCGTTCGGTTCTGGTCGGCTTCCCGGCCTTGCCTTCGCGATGCCTTTGGGCGGCAGCGCTTTGTACATCCTTAAGTGATTGCGCCCGTCGTGGTAAGTGTAGCTTACCCGGTCCATCATCTTTTTTATAAAGAAGATACCCCAACCACCTGGGACCCGGTCCATCAGGGCCTGGTCGGGGTCGGGGTCGTCGCGTGCCAGCGGATCGAAGGGGTGGCTGTCATCGACAAGCGTGACGACGAAGTCTTTTTCGTCTACGACGCAAGTGACATCGAGATGAGAGTCGGGGCTATCGCCGCCATAGCCGTGCTCGATGATGTTCGTTAGCGCTTCATCGATAGCCATTTGGCAGTGGTATACTGTGCGTGCGTCGAATCCCAAGTCTTCGGCAAACGCGGAGACAAACTCACATGCCCCGGCAACCTGGTCTATGCTGGCCGGAATGCGGAGCCACCCCTTCTCCTTAGCCATCTGTGCTTCCTAGTTGGCGCTTTTAACGCGCCGATATGGTTAAAAGCTGCCGACTGCGTCAACCTGGCTCTTGAAGACTTTGAATATTGTGTCCAGGCCTGCCAATTCCAGTACTTCTTGCACCCGTTCCGACGGATTCGCAAGGCACAAGTCACCGGTCGCTTTCACCTTCTTGAGCGCCGCGACCATCTCGCGCAGCCCTGCGCTTGACATATATTCGACCGCGCTGAGGTCGAGCACGATCTGGCTGTGCCCACCGGCGATGCTTTCGTTGAGCGCTTCGCCTAGTTGGTTTGCATTGTTACTATCGATGCGCCCTGAAACCTCTATCAGAGTGACACGTTTCATCACTGAAACTTTGATTTCCACTTTGTTATCTGCCATTGGGAGAAACCCCTCCTTACGATTGTGTTTTCCCCTGCTAAGACGACGTGGTGATTATAGTGGCTTAGATCATTATTTTCAAAATCTACGGGCGTACCTCATTCTGGGGAAAACTTTGCCACGGTGGGTACGGAGCGACCCGGCGCAAGAAGAAAAAACTCCATACCCGTTGCCAGCCGAGAGGTGGCGTGCTATCATGGTAGGCGCCTTGCCCCAGTAGCTCAATGGACAGAGTGATGGCCTTCGAAGCCAGCGGTTGGGGGTTCGAATCCCTCCTGGGGCGTTTACACTGCGTACACTCCCGGCCTATACCTATCCATGTGTTCCCGCAGCCATGCAATCGTCCGCGACAACCCCTCTTCCAGGCTCACCTCCGGCGCCCACCCCAACAGTGTGCGCGCCCGTTTGTTATCTGCCAGCAGCCGGTTGACCTCGCTCGCATCGGGGCGCAGCCGCGCCGCGTCGCTCTCGATGCTAATCTCTTTGCCCAACAGCGCAGCGATCATCTGTGCCAGACCCCCGATGCTTATCTCACGGCCCGACCCCAGGTTGACCACTTGCCCGATGGCGGCGCTGCTCTCCGCTGCCTTGATGAAGCCCTCTACAGTGTTGGTGACATAGTTCATGTCGCGCGTGGGGCCGAGGTTGCCGAGCCGGATTGTATTATCGGACAGGCACTGTGTGATGATGGCCGGGATGACGGCGCGGGCCGATTGGCGTGGGCCGAAGGTGTTGAACGGGCGCACGGTCGTCACCGGCATGCCGAAGGACCGGTGGTATGCCTCCGCGAGTTTGTCCGCGCCGATTTTAGTCGCCGCATAGGGTGATTGGCCTTGCAGCGGGTGCGCTTCGTCGATTGGGACATACTGTGCGCTCCCGTAGACTTCGCTCGTCGAGGTGTGTACGACACGCGCTGCGTCGAGCGAGCGGGCGGCTTGCAGTACGTTGAGGGTGCCCTCGATGTTGGTGCGCACGTAGGAGGCCGGCGCGCGATATGAATATGGGATGCCGATCAGGGCGGCAAGATGGAATACAAACTCGCGCGTTTGCATCGCCGTATGCACACAATCAGGGTCGCTCACGTCGCCGGCCAGCACCTCGATATCGGCGCGCACCGATACCTGGTCGAGCCATCCCCACGTGCCCAGTGCGTTGTAGTGAACCAGCGCGCGCACTTCTGCGCCCAGCTCGACCAGGCGCTCGGTGAGGTGGCTGCCGATGAAGCCGCCCGCACCGGTAACCAACACTCGCCTACCGTTCCAGTCCATGCTCTACCCCCTCCAATATGTGTCTATAGTTTGCCAGGGTTTGCGCCACACAGCGCGTCCATGAGAACCTTTGTGCGTGCTGCACCATCTCGGCGCCAAAGCGTGCCCAATCCGCCGTCACCAGGCGGTCTATCGCGTCGTCGATTGAGGCGTAGTAATAACCATCTTGCGACGCGCGCACAAACTCGGTCGCCCCACCGATGCCACGCGGGACGAGCACCGGTGTGCCGCACGCCATAGCCTCCAAGATGCCCAGGCCGAAGGCCTCAAGGCGCGAGGTTGAGAGGAAAACGTCGGCGCGGCGGTATAGGGCCGCCATGCCGTCTTGCGTGATGTGGTGGTGCAGGGTCACGTGTGGATAGGATGCCAGCCGTTGGAGGCGTGCGTTCCCATCTTGCCGGGGCACCACGATGTCAAAGACGATCCCGGCGGTGGCGCTGCGCTGCACGATCGTCTCTACGTGGTCTAGGTGTTTGATCGGTGTGTGTGAGCCGACCCAGAGCACACGCCGTGGGCCATCCGGACGTGGTGCACTTGCGCCGGGGTTAAATATACGCGCATCTACTGCATTATGGACGATATCGTCAACCTGCCGTCCGTAGTGTTCCATAATCAGCTCGGCGACGGTCCGGCTGACCGCGAGCACGCCCTCGGCGTGCTGCATCAAGGTGCGTTCTAATGCACAGGTGGCGGGCGGTAGGTCGAGCACCGCGCCGGGCAGCTCGCCACGCACCACTACCGGCGCGCGGGTGGCGCTCGGACGCGCGGCATATCCGGCAAGCTCGGCCTTCCAGCTCGCACATTCGGCCAGGTCGAACTCCAGCGTGCCCAGCGCCGCATCCACTTGGTCGGCATAGACTGTTGGGTCGGGGCTGGGCCGTGCTATCGAGACGATATCGGCTTGCGCTATACCTACATCGTCCGGCTCGGTGGCGGTGACCAGGGTGACGGAGGCGCCCGC
>CAZJBO010000224.1:0-5052 GCA_964544075.1 uncultured Anaerolineae bacterium | reverse complement strand
TGACCACATCTGCGGTGCACCCGGCCTCTTTGAGTATCCGCCGGAATTCGAGCGCGCCGCCGGTGCGTCCGGGGTTCAGCACGATCACTTGCCCGTCCTGCAGGCGTGGCGCACATAGGCTCGCAAGGTCGGCATGGGCCGATGCCGGTACGACCACCATCACCAACTGCGCGCCGTCGAGCACGGCCTCGATCCGGTTGCTGACAACTTGGAGTGTGCCGAAAACATGTTCTTCTTGCTCTAGCTGTAGCTCTATGCCGCCGCGCAGTCTGATGTGTTCGATGTGTTCTAGCGTGCGGTTGTAGAGATTGACATGATAACCCCGCGCGGCAATGTCGGCAGCCATCGCTCTGCCGCCGTGCCCTGCCCCCAATATGGCGACTCGAAGCGCATCAATGTTTTGCATGATTGTCCTCCCTACATAAAACTATCGTTGGGTGAAGAGCAGTCTTGCCCGGTGCCTTAAGATAATTTAACCTATAGATTTGTTGATGATTGCAGATATAATCGATGGATCAGGCGCAACGGTTGCCGTCGGCGGTGTCACTCCTGTTGTGCAAATATCGCGTGGGGGTTTTGGTAATCCCGGTTTGCGTGGCAAAACACACCTAATGCGCAAATTAATTATGCCGCAAAATCTCGCAAAAAGCCAGTAAACATCGGATATGAGTATAGATCGACTAAGTTTCTAGCGATGTTCGTGAAATGGTGCCCACGAATCTTCGCCCCATTTTTAGGTTATTCGTGGTAAAGTAGCAACTATCGATATTGATCTTACGTAGTTCTTGATAAGCTGGAGTGATTTATTTTATGACCGATAACCTGACCTCTGCCCTGCCGTCCGGCCCCGCTGCACGTATGCAAGCGGAGCTAGCCTTCCTCTACGGCGACGACCGCGCCCCCGCGTTGTTTGCTGAGCTGGAGCGCCGCTTATTGGCCTTTGCGCCCCCTCCTGCTCCGCCCGGCACACGCTTCTCTGAGCGCGATGTGATCCTCATAACATATGGCGATATTGTACAGCGCGCCCGTGAAACCCCGCTGTATACTCTGCACAGCATCCTGACGCGCTATCTCGCAGATGTGGTGAACAGCGTGCACATCTTGCCCTTTTTCCCCTACTCCTCTGATGATGGCTTCTCGATCATTGATTATACTACCGTTGACCCCCGCCTGGGCGACTGGGCAGATGTAGCGCGTCTCGACGCAGACTTCCGCTTGATGTTTGATGCGGTGATTAACCATATTTCGGCACAGAGCGCGTGGTTTGAGGGCTTCCGGAAGGGCGAGATGCCTTATACCGATTACTTCATCGTTGTCTCGCCCGACACCGATCTCTCGCAGGTGGTGCGCCCACGTGCCTTGCCCCTGTTGACCGCATTCGATACTGCGCAGGGCAGGAAATATGTGTGGACGACCTTTAGCGCCGACCAGGTAGACCTGAATTATGCCAACCCCGACGTGCTCTTGGCGATAGTCGATGTGTTGTTGACCTATGTCGCGCGTGGCGCGCACCTCATCCGCCTGGACGCCATCGCGTACCTCTGGAAGGAGATCGGCACAAGCTGCATACACCTCCCGCAGACGCACGCGGTGATTAGACTGATACGCGCCGTGCTCGATGCGGTGGCGCCCTGGGTGATGCTCATCACCGAGACGAATGTGCCGCACGAGGAGAATATCAGCTACTTTGGCGATGGGAGCGATGAGGCACAGATGGTGTATAACTTCTCGCTGCCACCGCTGACCATGCACGCGCTGACGAGTGGGGATGCAAGCACCCTGAGCCGATGGGCAAGCACGCTCGCCCCGCCCTCCGAGCAGACGACCTTCTTCAACTTCACGGCCTCGCACGATGGCATCGGGTTAAGGCCTGTGCAAGGCATCCTTGATGCGGCGGACATCATGGCGCTGGTTGAACAGGCAAAGGCGCACGGTGGCAAGGTGTCATATAAAACCGATGCTGACGGCTCGCAAAGCCCGTATGAGCTAAACGTGACTTACTTCGATGCGCTCTCCGACCCCGAAGGCACCGAGCCGCTCGACCTACAAGCCCGGCGCTTCCTCGTATCACAGGCGATCGCTTTAGCGATGCCGGGTGTGCCTGGGATATACTTCCACAGTTTGTTTGGCTCACGCAACGATACGGCAGGCGTGGTCGAGCAAGGCCACTCCCGCGCGATCAACCGCGAGAAACTGCAGGCCGACGACTTAATCTCTGCGCTCTCCGACCCCGCATCGCTGCGGGCGATGGTGTTCGAGCAATATGCTGCCTTGCTCCGGGTGCGCTGCGCAGAGCCTGCCTTCCACCCCAACACAGAGACGCGCGTGCTCGATGTGGGCGCACCGGTGTTTGGTTTGCAGCGCGACGATGTGATCGCATTGCACAATGTATCGGACGCTCCGTTCGAGTGTGAGGTCGCGCTTGATCGGGATGGTAGAGGCTTTACGGCAATGCACGATCTGGTCTCAGGTGCGATATATACCCTCAGCGGGGCATGTTTGCATCTGACCTTGCCGCCTTATGCGGTCTGTTGGCTCAAGCCGGGCCGACCGGGAGTCAATACATGATATTAGTAACCGGAGCAACCGGTTTTCTGGGCAGGAACTTGGTACCGGCTTTGCTGAGAGAAGGCTACCGGGTGCGTGCATTGGTGCGTCGGCCCGGCAAGGCGGCGTGGTTGGAAGCCCTGGGCGTAGAGATCGTGCCCGGCGCGGTCGAGGATGCGGAAGCTGTGGCGCGCGCCACCGAAGGCTGCCGCTATGTGATTCACGCAGCAGGGCGTTTCCGCTTTTGGGGGCGGCAGGATTTGTTCGAGCGGACCAATGTATTGGGGGCCGAGAACATCATGGCGGCGGCGCTGCGCGCCGGGGTCGAGAAGTTCATCCATATCTCGACCGTGGTGGTGGTGGGTAAGCCGGTGCCGGGGCAGGTGGTGGACGAGAACGCCCCGCTTGACCCTCAAGACCCCTATCAAGTAAGCAAGCGAAAGGGCGAACAACGTGCGTTGGCATATTATCGCGAGCACGGCTTGCCTGTGGTGGTGCTGCGGCCCGGTGCGTTCTATGGTCCGTGGGGGCGCTATGCATTCAATCGTTTGTTCTTCGATGATCCCTTGAAGGGCAATTTGGTCAAGATCGAAGGCGGGCGGATGAACACTTTCCCGGTGTATATCGACGATGTGGCTCAGGGTATCATGTTGGGGTTGTCGAAGGGGTGCCCCGGCGAGATTTATAATATCTGTGGCGATTGCCTGACGCATAACGAGGCTAACAACATCATCAGCGAGGAGGCCGGCATCACGACCTTGCGCATCAACGTGCCGGGATGGATGCTGATTGCGCTGGCGAAGGCGTGGACTGCGCTTTCTTACGTCACAAACCGAGAGCCGTATTACCCTATCAACATGCGCTCTTACGTGTTCAATGATTGGGTGGTTTCGAGCGAGAAGGCGCGGCGCGAGCTGGGCTTTGAGCCGTTGCCGTTTCGTGAAGGCGTGCGGCGCACTCTGGCCTGGTATCGAGAGCAGGGCTTGCTGCATTGGAGCTGGCGCCGCCCGTTGAGCTTGATTCACATACTGCTGAGAGTTTAACCGCGAATGGTGCAAAGCGAATAATACGGCGTGAAACTCAGCGATTACCAATGGTCACACAACCCGCGCGGAATGCACAATATCCGTGTATACGATCCGATCGACCTCGGTCACTACATTGATACCCATATGGGCTGGGCTAAGATCATCTGTGGCGGCGCCGAATTCCTAGACGCCGTACCTACCTTGCTTGCGCACAACGTCACGCCCATCATACGCATCTGGCGCGGGCACTACGGCGCAACCTACCCAGACCCCGGCATGTTCGATGTGTGGGATGGCTATATTGAGCGGGGCGTGCGCTGGTTTGAACTCTACAACGAGCCTAACCTCGATGGAGAGTGGCCCGCCAGTGCAGACGGTTTTACCCCCAGCATCGAAGTTAGCTACCAAAACTACGCGCAAGTCGTCCAACCGATGATGGATGCTTGGATCAACTGGGCCGAGTGGATGATCGCGCGGGGCGCATACCCCGGCTTCATCGCGCTCAGCGAGAGCACCGACAGCCGGCATTCCTCCATCCGTTGGGCCGAAGCCTTTGTCGCATACCTCTCCAGCGCCCACCGCGCGCGCTTCCGACACGTTATCGCCAACGGTATGTGGATCGCCACCCATCCCTACATCGCAAACCACTTCTATCAGGAAGCGCCGGGGCAGCCTGCTGTGGCGCGCCCGGTTGCGAGCCAGAGCGCCGACGCGGGCGGCTGGCACTTTGAATATCCCCTTGACCCGATCTGTCAGACTTATGACCCAGGACGCACGGTATGGGGCGGCACGGCGCTCGCGCCCAACGGCGATCCGGTCGGGCTGACCAACATGGGGGTCGTAGTCAACGAGCTGCTCAGGCGCTATGTCAACGGCGGACCGGTGCCGGTTGTGGGCACCGAGGGCGGCATCTGGCGCATCCCCGAACCACGCGACCCCCCACATGTTATCGATGATCGCTACCCCGGCTATACTTGGCGCAGCCACGCCGAGGCAACTATCGCGATGTTCGAGTGGCTGGCGCGCGAAGGGCCGCCCTGGATGTTCGGCGTGACGTTGTGGAAGGAGGATGATTACTTCCAGCCACGCGAGCTTGGGCTGCCGCTGGCGACTACGCGCATGATGGGCCGTCCGCCGCTCTACAAAGAAGTGCCGCCGATTGATACCAGCGGTCCAGACATCTTGCTCACACCCGAAGCGCAGACAACCGGTCCCGGCCCGGTGCACGGCACGCCCGATTATCACTTCTTGGTGCTTGCGCCGGGGTTGCAAGCCGATTGGCTTTTCGAGGCCGCGCGCAGCTATTGGCAGGCCTTCCGACCTGCATTGGTGAGCAACCTCGACCTCATCCAATACATCCCGCCCGACCGCAGCTTGGCCGTGACCGCCATCACGCGCAGCGATACGCTCTCCTACCTGGATGCGCAAATCCGCGACGCCTGGCCGAATGTGTGGTACGATCCGGTGGTAGCGGATA
>CAZJBO010000223.1:0-5086 GCA_964544075.1 uncultured Anaerolineae bacterium | reverse complement strand
TGCGTCCATGAATACCTCCCGCCGGGCATGAGATTGCTTGCCTCAAACTGGCATCGCTATCATATTCCCTGCATCCGGCAAGCGCAACCGACGCTCACCGGGGTGAGCGTCGGAGGGGGGGACGGCCTGTGAGATTTTCAGGGCACTTCCGGGTGCCCTTCCCCCTTTTTGGGGGGGAAGGGCTGGGGGATAGGGTGAGGTGAAGGAAGAAAACGATACAATCGCGATCTACTCAAACTTCATCCCGCCGTCTTCGCGCCGACGCTGCAACCAATCGTCAACCCCGGTGGTGAAGCTCTGTCCGCCGTTGTTGTTATAGAAACCGGGCGCGCGCCACGCAGACGGCTGCGCCTTCGGGATGGGACGTCCGGCGGTGCCATACCCATAGCTTGCCGCCGGCGCAGCGGCGGGCTTAGGCGCGGGGCGCGTCTTGCCATAGGGAGGGCGGACATTAGTCGGCTGGGCATGGATCGGTTCATATACCAGCTCGTCCTCGTCAAAGGACCTTGCTTTGGGTGCGGCGCGGTTGGGCTGATGCGCGGGGCGCGCACTCGACCGGGATGCGGGCGCCGACGTCGCCGGGGCACGGATTTGCCGAGGCCGGTTCTGGGCCGCCCGACTGCCCGTGCCGGTTTTCGACTGCGCAGCGAGCGTGAAGACGCGCTCGCCGGCGATGGCAAAGGTGCCGATAATCAAAATCCGGGTGAGCCACACCAGCGCGGCGACAAAGACCGGCACGAAGGTCAGCAGCTGCGCGCGGCTGAGCACTTCGTTGCCAAGCGGACGCGGCAGCAGCGCCAGCGTGATTGCCCACCATGTCATGATGGCGTTGGCACACGCACCGAGGAACCATGCACCCATGAGGTACCAAACCTCCTTAGGTTCATCTGCACCCTTCTCCGGTGTAAACAGACGTGCCAAGCCTGCAAAGTCGATGGCGCAGAACGCTACCGCCAGCACCGATGCCCAGCCTACCCCGACCACATCGGTAGCGCCGAGCAAATCGGCGAGAGCATACTCGGTCGTGCCGAAGTTGAACAGCTCGAAGGCAAACAGCGCCGCAAGCATGATCGCGCCGAATATAAAGCCGCGCTGGAACTTGACGCCGACCAGACGATTTTGTTGTTGAGGTGTATTGTTATTGATGCGTGCATAAGCCATGTGCCCTGCTCCTGCCGGAGGTTGAAAAACCCGGCGCTACTTGCTAAAATTCTATCAAGAACAAACGTTCTAGTCATAGAACATCTGTACTATAAACGATTGTGCCGGCAAAGTCAAGGGGGGCTTGGTTTGAATCGGGCTTGTTTTTTGCAACAGGCTTAGCCACCGCGAGGCCCCAGGTAGTTCAACTGACCAGCAATATGCACGACACGAGAATGTCAATGCTTCTGCTATTATCAGACAATCCTTCGGGGCAAAAATCGCTTAAAAGCCAGCCCCTAACCTTGATTCTATACCTTTAGGACACACTTGACTCCCGCACAATGCAGACATAGACTGTATCTATCCATCTTGCTTTGCGGGGGATTTACAGCTCAGAATCCGCAGAGAAGCTCGGCTCCGCTGCGCTCGAAGTAAGATCAAGGAGCTTCTAGGCTCTTTGTGGGGTCTGGGTGACCAAAGGGAATACCTACGGCCCAAAGCCTCAGATGAACGTACGCTGTAACTACATTTTAATCTTTTCAAAACCAACGGAGGTACTGTCATGTGGTTTAAACGATTGGTTATATTGGCCGTAGTTTTCGCACTTATCTCAACAAGTAACGCGATACCCCAGACCGGCGCACAACCCGATACACAGACCGGCGCTTTGTGGACCTTCATGGTCTACCTTGCCGCCGATAACGACCTAGAGACTGCCGGGCTGATCGACTTTGAAGAAATGGAGTGGATCGGCTCGACCTCAAACGTCAACATCGTCGTGCAGATAGACCGCTCGGAAACCGCGTACGAGAGCACGATGGAGAACGCGAACTGGGAAGACTGGTCCGATACGCGCCGTTACCTCGTGATGCAGGACCAAACCGTGCCGTATATCGGCAACCAGCCGGTCCAGAGCCTCGGCGAGGTCAACATGGGCAGCGAGGACACCCTGGCCGACTTTCTCACCTGGTCGATAACCAACTATCCGGCGCAGCACTATGCTCTGGTGCTATGGGACCACGGCAGCGGGTGGCCGGGGATGGCATATGACGAAACATCGGGCGGCGATGGCCTCGGCGTGGCCGAGATCACGCGCGCGCTCGACCGGATGCGCGCCGCAACCGGCGTGCAGACCCTCGACTTGATCGCTTTTGACGCCTGCCTCATGGGACAGATCGAGGTCTTCAACGCGATAGCCCCCTACGGCATAGTGGGCGTCGGCTCACCGGAGATCGTGCCGGGTTCCGGCTATGACTACGAAACGATTCTACGCGAGCTGACCAACAACCCCAACATGGACGCCGCCGGCCTGGGGCGTACCATCGTCGACTCCTTCATGTACTACTACCAAAACTACGATACTTCCAACCCCGCGTTCTCGATGTCGGTGATAAACCTCAGCCAAGTGAACACGGTGGCGGCGGCGTTGGGAGAGCTGGCGACGGCAGTGCAAGCCAACCCCGGCGCGGTGCTATCGCACATCGGCAGCGCGCGCGTCAACGCCCTAACCTACACCGAGTACTACTTGGATGTCGAGCAGGTAGAAGAGGTCGCTTCGGTAGACCTGGGCGACCTGATGCGCAATCTCGCAAGGGACACCAACGTAGACACGGTCGCACGTGCAGCCCAGAACGTGGCCGATACGGTCGATCAAATGGTCATATACAAAGGTGAGAGCGATACGCTCTCCAACGCAAGCGGCGTGGCGATCTACTTCCCACGTACCCCCGACATGTTTGAGTATCAGAGCGCAAGCTATCTAGAAGGCGCCGGCGGCGATGAACGCTGGACCGGCTTCTTGCGCGCGTTCTACGGCACGGCGACCGAAATGATCGCCGAACCGCCCCAACTGTTCATCACCAACCTGTTCTCGGAAAGCGTCAGCATCTACGAGCCGACCAACGTCTCGATGGATATCACCGGGCGCGACATCGCCACCGTGAGCTTCGTCGTCAACTACTTGGGCGAGAACAATACCTACTACACACTTGATATCGATAACATCGTCACATGGCAAGATATCGACGGCGAGCTTGTAGCGGTCCACAACTGGAAAGATGGTCTGAATCAGCTCAACTTCCCCTGGGACGGCGAAACGCCCTACATCAGCGACGGCCAAGTCGAAACCTTCGCCCTGCTCGTCCCCTCCGGAGACAAGGGCGACATCGCGGTTGCCTCCGGACGCTTTGCGCGGGGCGGCACCGAGGACTGGGTCGAAGCGACCCTGGTCTTCGACCTAAAGACCCGCGAGGTAACCACAGTCTACGGCCTCTCGAACATAGAAGGCGCGGCCCCCTTCGAGATTAACGCCATACCCGGCGATAAGTTCCAGCTCTACTGGTCGGTGCTGAACGCCGACGGCTCGCGTAGCAACGAGCCGAGCGAGGTGCTCACCTTCGGCAAACAACCGATCTTCTTCGACTACGCACCAGCACCCGACGGCACGTATCAGATAGGTTTCGTCGTCCAGGATATTGTGGGCAACACCGCCTATCAATGGACAAGCCTACAGGTCAACAACAGCACCCTCGACTACAACTTGCGCGGCTATACCGACTTCGACTGGGGCTTCAACTTCCTTTACCCAGAATCCTGGTATAAACCCAGCTGGAACAGCGAAGACCAAGTGCTCTACAGCGGGCCGCCCGAAGACATCTTGTTTACCATCTATCCGCTCGAAGGCGTCGTATCGGTCGAGGGCGCGTTGGAGGCGATGAAGGCGAAGTGGAATACAGTGTCGATCACCAACCAATACACGGTGAACGCCGGTCCCAACGCGGTACCGGCCATAGTGGTCGAATATGAATATCAGGGGAGCAAAGGCCCGCGACAGGGTATTTATGCAGTGTTTTACCAGCCAGACGTGGGCTTGGGCTTCGGCTTCGACCTGGACGCCGCGCCCGAACTCCGCGCCGAAGCCGGAACCGCGCTCGAAGGGATGCTCAATACACTGAGATTGTTTAACCCGACATCCTCGGTGCTTGCCGCCGGATGGACTACCGAGGTCAACCAAGCGTTGGCGTTCAGCGTGCCGGTTCTACAGACCTGGATGCCATCATCGGTCAGCAACGATTGGCTGGTGTACAAGCCGGAAGGCGGCGACGGCAACACCTTCGTCTCGGTGCGGGCCGACGCCAACACCGGTAAGACAAAAGAGCAGGTCGCAGACCAATGGGCAACCGCCCTAACCGGCTTTGATGGCTACCTCAACGTGCAGATCACCGGAAGGAGCGAGTATTACATCGGCAACGAGACCTGGGCGGAGGTGGACTTCACCTACGTCTGGGCCGACGACAACAACCCGATAACCGGCGCATTCTTCGTCACCACACACGAAGGCTGGGACTATGTCTACTGGCTCGAAGCGCCAACGGCTGAATATGCTCAGACCTTCAGCCAAACCTTCCAAACGATGATTAACGGCTTCACGTTCCTGACCGGCGCAACGCCGGTAGCCAACGCGCAGCCCGTGCTCAGCGGGCCGCTGAGCGAGATATACACCGCTGCCGGCGATGGGTACCGCCCGGACGAACTGGTGCCCACTACCACCTTCGCCCCCGACGACGACATCAACGTGATCTTCACGACCAACGCAGACGTCGAAGTGCAGCTGGTCTTTGTGCTCCCCGATGGCCAACGCGGAGAACTCGTCGCGAACACCTTCGCCGCCGACATCACCGATCTGGACGGCCTGGACTGGGAATCCCACGGCACCCCCTGGATGGCCGGGCAATGGTCGGTGGAGGTTTATGCCAACGGGACGCTGGTCCAAACCCTGACCTTCACCGTGAGCGAGAGCGCAGAAGCCACCAGCAACACCGGCGCATATCAAGCATACACCGCATCCGGCGACGGCGTGAATGCCCACGAGCTGACCCCCACCACAGTCTTCACCACCGACGATGACATCAACCTCGTGATCGAAGCGACGCAGGCGATTGAC
>CAZJBO010000222.1:0-5129 GCA_964544075.1 uncultured Anaerolineae bacterium | reverse complement strand
CTTCGGGTATGCCGCCCGGAGAAGCGATCAGCGTTTATTATCCGCTGCCTGATGATCTCCCGCCGGGCGAATATCTGGTGCGCATGGGCATCTATCGCTATCCATCGTTCGCACGGCTGCCGGTCTGGGATGGGGAGGGCAATCTACAGCCGGACGGTCTGATTGACCTGACCTATATCACAGTCACAGCCGGGCCAGACAGTCCATAGGCTGCCGTGCTATGCGCGCCCACCATCTTCCACCACCGGGAGCGCGAAGCTAAAGGTGCTCCCCTTGCCCCGCGCGCTCGTCACCTTCACCTCTGAGCCGTGTCCCTTGATGATGAGCTTGACGATGGAGAGACCGATCCCCATGCCGCCATATGAGCGCGTGGTCGAGCCATCCACTTGGTAGAAGCGTTCGAAGATGTTATCGATCTCAGATTCGGGTATGCCGATGCCGTGGTCACGGACCGCGATCCACACATCCTTTAGCCCATCACGCCGCGCGATCACCTCGATCTTGCCCCCGTCGGGGCTGAACTTAACCGCGTTGTCCAGCAAGTGTTGCAGAACCTGCACCAGACCGGCGCGGTCGGCATAGACGCGCGGCAAGTCATCGTCGAGCACGGCTTGTATCCGGATGCCGTTCATGGGGTGGACGGCGCGCATGGCGACAATTGCTTGATAGATCGCGTCGGAGACCGATACCGGCTCCGGGTTCACGCTCAGGCCTGAGCCGAGTTCGATGATGTTCTTTATCAGGCGTTCCAACCGCGCCGAGGCATTCTTCGCCGCTGCGATCAGCGCGCTCATCTCGTCGGGAGAGGTGCAGCCCTCGATCAAATCCACCGCGTTCTTGACCTGTGTCAGCGGGGTGCGCAGCTCATGGCTGACGTTGTTGATGATCTCGCTTTTCAGCCGGTCGAGATTCCGGAGCTTCACCAACGCAGCCTCCAGCTCGGTAGTGCGCTGCTGCACGGCAGCCTCAAGGCCTTGCTTCTGGGCTTGCACCTCGTCGTATAAGCCCTTCATTCGCAGCAGCGAGCGTACCCGCGCCGATAGTTCAACCTCGTTGACGGGCTTGTTTAGATAATCGTCTGCACCGGCCTCGACGCCCTCGACCTTCTTATCCAGGCCGCGCACATGAGTGATAATCAACACCGGGATAAACGCCGTCTCCGGGTTCGATTTAATGCGGCGACATACTGTATAACCATCCACACCCGGCATTCGTACGTCCAACAACACCAAGTCGGGCGGGTTTTCTTCGATCAAGCGGAGCGCCTCGGCGCCATCATAGGCTTTGTCTACCCGGTAGCCGTCTTGTGTCAAGAAGAACGCCATCACCGCGACGATGTCAGGTTCATCGTCGGCGATCAAAACCCGAAAGGTCTCAGGCGGACGGGGTAGAGAGTTCATATTTTCCTGAATTCCATTCTGCGCTTTAAGCAAAGTCATACTCACAATATATTTACGATTGCGTCGATCATACCATCGAAAAATGCGCAGAACAACCGGCGTAACTAACCGAATTCTAACCTTGTTATCATGTCGATACGCTGCGTTGAGGCCTGAGAGACTCCACCCACGCCACCTGTGCTTTGGCGGCTCTCTACACAATGTGCTATTATGGCGGCAGAGGCATCCGCCTAATTCGACCCCCCCAACAAGCCAAATAGTCGATACCGAGGTTATATAGGTGACAACTACACCTGATTACCTTATCCGTCAACGCACGCGCCGACGTCAGAAACACGCCGGCGGAGCACGCCTCTGGGCACGCGCCATCGGTTTTTTCCTCTCCGGCTGCCTGGGCATCACCGTAATGAGCTGCTTGGCGAGCGTCGCCGTGATGATGGGGGTCTATGCATACTTCGCGCAAGACCTCCCCGACCCGCGCGCCATCATCACGGTACAAGAGGATTTCAAAACCACCCGCATGTTCGACCACAGCGGTACGATTGTCTTGCAAGACATCATCGATCCACGCGGCGGCGACCGCCAATGGGTTTCCCTGGCCGAGATCGCCGATACGCTGGAGTGGGCTACCATCGCCATAGAGGACTCGACCTTCTACGAAAACCCCGGCTTTGACCTCTGGGGTATGGGGCGCGCCCTGTGGAGCGACATCACAGGCGGACACATCCAGGGGGCCAGCACCATCACCCAGCAGGTGGTGCGCAATGTGCTCTTCGAGCCGGAGGTGCGCGCCGAGGTCAGTATGGAACGCAAGATTCGCGAGATTATCTTGGCAACCGAACTCTCGCGTACCTATAGCAAACCCCAAGTGTTGGAGTGGTACCTCAACACAAACTCATATGGCAACCTCGCGTATGGTATAGAGGCTGCATCACAGCTCTACTTCGACAAGCACGCCGGTGAACTCAGCCTCTCGGAATCCGCCATCCTCGCCGCCATCCCCCAATACCCGGCGATGAACCCGCTGGATAACCCCGACCTGGCGAAAGAACGCCAGCTCATCGTGCTTGACAAGATGGTGCAGGAGGGCTACATCAGTCGGCGCGAAGCTGACGCGGTCGCCGCCGAACCCATCGAACCACGCCCCTTCTCGCAGCGCTACGATATACTCGCCCCTCACTTTACCGTCTATGCACAGTATGAAGCCGAGACGCTGCTCGACAACCAGGGTCTCGACGGCAGCGATCTGGTGAATCGGGGCGGGCTGCGCATATACACCACAATCGACCTCGACTTGCAATATCAAAGCGAGTGTGTCGCACGCACCCACCTCGCGCGGCTTGCCGGTGGCGATCCCGAACTTGTCATCCCGGCCCGCAACGGCGAGCCTTGCCATGCTGCCGCATACCTGCCCCCGCTGCCCGAAGCGCATCAGGGATGGGATCACAATGCCTCGAACGCTGCCGTGGTGGTCATCGATGTGCTGACCGGTGAGATATTGACGATGGTCGGCAGCCTTGATTATCAAAACACGGCCATTGATGGTGCATATAACGCCGCGTTGGGCGCGCGCCAGCCCGGATCGGCCTTTAAGCCCTTCACATACGTCACTGCCTTTGCCCAGGGCTATACCCCTGCCACCATGACACTCGACGTGCGCACCAGCTTCCCGCAAGGCGGTTCCTTGCCCGATTATGTGCCGGAGAACTTCGACCGCACCTTCCACGGCCCGGTTAGCATCCGCACTGCGCTGGCGAACTCGTATAACGTGCCCGCCGTGCAGGTGATGCGCTGGGTCGGCGTGGAGGAGGTCATCAAGACCGCGCATCGCATGGGCATCAACTCGCTCAATGAAGACCTCACCCACTATGGCCTCTCGCTCACGCTCGGCGGCGGGGAGGTGAACTTACTCGACCTGACCTATGCCTACACAGTGTTCGCCGGCGGCGGCCAGATGCACGGCACCCCGGTGCCGGACCGCGCGCGTCGCACCGGATACCGTATCCTCAACCCCGTATCAATCAAACGCATTGAGGCAGATACCCTCTCGGCAAGCAACGGGCTGCCCGAAGTTCTGTGGCAATATGGTCAAGAGCAAGGCACCTATACCAACCACGTAGTGCTCGCCGCGCCGTTGGCCTATCTCATCAACGACGTACTCTCCGATACGGAGGAGCGCTGGACGGAGATGGGTGTGGGCAACCCGCTTGAACTCTCGCGCCCCGCCGCTGCCAAGACCGGTACAACCAACGATTTCGTCGATAGCTGGACTGTGGGCTATACACCCCAGATCGCGGTAGGAGTGTGGGTGGGCAATAGCGACTCAACCCCGATGGAAGACCTCTCCGGGTTGTGGGGCGCCGGTCCGATATGGCACGCGGTCATGGAATATGCCCACGTCCACCTCGATCTGCCGGTCGAGGATTGGGAGACGCCCGACAGTATCCGCACGGTGACGGTATGCCGTATATCGGGCTCCCTGCCCACCGAGTACTGCCCCACCTATGAAGACATCTTCATCGCCGGTACCGAACCAACCCAGACCGACAACATGTATCGTCCCTATCAGATCAACCGCGATAACGGCTTGCTGGCCACCGTATATACCGACGCGGCGTTGGTAGAGGAGCGTGTATACCCGATCTTCCCGCCCGAAGCCGCCGACTGGGTGCGCGAGAATAATATCGCGCAGCCCCCCACCGAATACGATGTGACCAACATCCCCACCACTGCCGACCTCTACGGCCCGGTGACCATCATCGATCCCAGCCCCTTTGCCTATGTGCGCGGTGTGGTCGATGTACGGGGCAATGCGCGCGCCAGCGGCTTCTCGTCCTATCGCCTCTCGTATGGTGAAGGCATCAACCCAAGCGAGTGGTTCCAGATCGGGACGAACCAGGGGGGCGTCCGCAGCAACGAGAGCTTGGGTCAATGGAACACCAACGCGCTCGACGGCCTCTACAGCCTCCGCCTGACCGTGTTCCGCAGCAATAACACCGTGGCCGATTTCGTGGTCCCGGTCACGGTCGATAACCAGGCACCGGCGGTGCTGCTCCACTATCCCGAAGACGGGCAGATCTATGTCCCCGACGACGAGTACATCACCCTACAGCCCCGCGCCAGCGATAATGTCTCGATGGACCGGGTGGAGATTTTCAAGGATGGTACGCGCATCGCCACCAGCACTGTACCGCCCTTCAGCGCGCGCTGGACTATCACCGAGAAAGCGCTTGGTCACCGGCACGAGTTCTGGGCGGTGGCCTACGACGCCGCCGGTAATTCTCGCGAGAGTAACCATGTGGTCGTGACGGTAGAGCCTGATGCGGCAGAGATAGGGGATTAACGCGGTGTGCTTAGCCGGTCGGCGTGTCGGCGTGTAAATGAAAACGCGGGGGCATTGCCCCCGCGAATACGACGAACCGATATTGAGGTGTTCGTTACCCTCTAGAAGTTGCCCTGGTTACATACAAGCTCCCTGGCGTCACAGTTTAGGGTGTCGCTGCCGGCGCCAAAGTCGATGCCGGTGCCGCCGACGTTTAAGTTGCCACCGTGGACTAGATCGCCCGGAATGCCATCTTGAGTGTTGATGCTGTCATTACCGCCATCAACATTGTCGTCCCCGTTGGAAGAGCCACCGTTGAAGTTGCCGCCGAAGATTAAATCTAGGTACCCGCCGCCGTCGGTGATGCTATCGCTTCCATCGTTTCCGGTCGAGCTGTGGCCTATTGC
>CAZJBO010000221.1:4551-5133 GCA_964544075.1 uncultured Anaerolineae bacterium | reverse complement strand
ACCCCACACTCCCACACCTCCGTCTGTGCGGACTGTGCGGAGTCTTCGAAGGACTTAGCAGTCCTGGACATGCATTTGCGCGGCTGTGCCGCGCGTAGAAAGAGAACAGGGACTAAAAGACTCAAAGCTCCATGTGAATAGATACGAGTCAAACCGCCCTGATTGTGATCGGAACTTTGCTCTAGCCCACAAGAAGGCGGCAGCTTATGGGCAGCAATGTAAACAACTACTGATTTGGACAATAGCGCTTTGCAAAAAAAAGTCATCGAGCTTCCAACCCCACCCATCGGCACGATCGATGCGCTGACACGCGGCTTTGAGACCCTGGTCCACAACGTACCGCTGCTCATACCACCTCTCCTGCTCGACATATTGCTCTGGCTGGGGCCACGCTTCTCCATCAAAGAGTTCGCGCTCCCACGCATCAGCACATTTTTCGACAACTACACGACGGGGGTGCTGACCGGGGCCGACAGTGCGCAAGTATCACAGAACATCGATGCTTTGCGAAAGACTCTGGAATATCAAGCCGCGCACTTCAACGCACTGGGCGCGCTGGCGACCGCCCCTCTGGGCGTGCCA
>CAZJBO010000221.1:0-4541 GCA_964544075.1 uncultured Anaerolineae bacterium | reverse complement strand
TGATGTCGCCGGAAGCACAGCCCTCGGCGATCACATCACCGGTGTGGGAGATGGACAACCTTTGGGTAACCCTGTTCATCATAGTAATCACAGCATTGGTTGGCATCCTGATCGGGGCGTTCTACATGGGTATGATAGCGTACCGGATGCGCGATGACGCAGCACCGATTGGCTTGTTGCTGCGCAGCCTGCCGCGCCATTGGCTAAACCTGATTGCGCTGGCCTCGATCATGCTCTCGGCGCTGCTCATATCGGCCCTGCCGTTTTTCTGCCTGGCATCGTGCTTGCTAAACATCTCGCCGCTGTTAGGGTCTGTGGTGCTGACTATAGGGCTGAGCACAAGCATGTGGACCATGATCTTTCTTGGCTTTGCCGCCCACGAGATGCTGCTCATGGACCAAAATTTGTTCCCGGCGATCAGCGATAGCATACAGATCGTGCGGGCCAACGTGCCGAGCACGATTATGCTCCTGATGACCATCGGCCTTATCTACTTTGGTCTGGGCATGGTGTTTCGAGGCGAAGTGTTCGACGGCTTTCTATCGCCGGATTCATGGGGTTGGCTGCTGAGCATCACGGGGCACGCCTTTGTGTCAACCGGACTGTTTATCGCAACATTTGTTTACTATCAGGATCGCTTCCGACATTATCAAGAATTTCGCGCATATTTCGCGCAGCTAGAGACACGGTAATTGTGCCTTGTCTTGGGAGGTTAACGTGGCAGAAGAAAAAGGCAAACAACCCAGATACGACGAAAGTTCAATCCATGCGCTCAAAGGGCTTGAACCGGTGCGGCTGCGGCCCGGCATGTATGTGGGCGGCACCGATATCCGCGCCCTGCATCACCTGGTCTACGAGGTAGTCGATAACTCCATCGATGAGGTATTGGCCGGACGCTGCGACGAGGTGACGATCACATTGCACAAGGACGGCGCCGTCACCGTCGCAGACAACGGCGCCGGCATCCCCGTAGGGATGCATCCGGAAGAGAAAATCTCCACCCTGCAGCTGGTCATGACCACACTGCACGCCGGCGGCAAGTTCGACGACTCCGGCTATAAGATATCGGGCGGCTTGCACGGGGTGGGCGTCAGCGCGGTAAACGCGCTTTCCTCCAAGATGCGCGTGCAGGTCAAGCGCGACGGCCATCTCTGGGAACAACGTTACGAGATCGGACGCCCGGTTACAGAGGTAACGAAAGTCCGAAAGCTCAAGCCAGGCGAGACAACCGGCACGCTCACCACCTTTGTGCCCGACGCTACCATCATGCAAGAGACCGCCTTCAACTACCACACCCTGCTACAACGCTTCCGCGAGATGGCCTTCGTCACGCGCGGCGTAACGCTCAAGCTGATCGATGAGCGCGCCACACCGATCCCCCGCGAGATGACCTTCTACTTCGAAGGCGGTGTGCGCGCCTTCGTGCGCTACCTGAACCGCAACCGCACCCCACTACACGATGTGGTGTACGCCGAGCGCGAGGTTTGCTTCAACGAAGGCGAGAAAAACGAAATGCGCGTCGGTGTCGAGATGGCCTTCCAGTTCACCAACGCCACCACCACTACCGAGCTTGCCTTCGCCAACACCATCAACACAACCGACGGCGGCTCCCACCTGAGCGGGCTGCGCTCGGCCATCACACGCACGGTCAACGATTACGCACGCAAAACCGGCATCCTGAAGGACAAAGACGCGAACTTCTCCGGCGACGACACCCGCGAAGGTCTGACCGCCATCGTCAGCATCAAGCACCCCGACCCGCAGTTCGAGAGCCAGACCAAAGTCAAACTGATGAACCCAGAAGCACAAAACGCGGTCGCACAGGTGGCGGCGGAGGGCTTCCAGGAGTTTATGGAACTGCACGCGCGCGAGGCGAAAAAGATCATCGAGAAGTGCATGACCTCAAAGCGTGCACGCGATGCCGCCCGGAAAGCGCGCGACCTGGTGCGCTCATCGAACCTGCTGGAAAGCACAACGCTCCCCGGCAAGCTGGCGGACTGCTCGGACCGCGACCCTGCCCACACCGAACTCTACATCGTCGAGGGCGACTCGGCAGGCGGCAGCGCCAAGCAGGGCCGCGATCGTCACTTCCAAGCGATATTGCCCTTACGCGGCAAAATCCTCAACACCGAGCGCGCCCGTCTCAACCGCATCTTGGATAACAACGAAGTGCGGGCGCTCATCTCGGCGCTGGGCGTGGGCATCGGGGCAGATTTCAATATCGATAATCTGCGCTACAGCCGCATCATCATCATGACCGACGCAGACGTGGACGGCGCACACATCCGCACCCTCCTGCTGACCTTCTTCTTCCGCTACATGACATCGCTGATCGAGCAAGGCCACATGTACATCGCACAGCCGCCCTTCTATCGCCTGCAATACCGCAAGCGCGTCGAGTATGTCTACGGCACAGGCGAGGCTGCCGAGCGCGGCCTGGTCGAGGCGCTCAAGACCTTCCCCGATCCAGATAAAGTGTTCCTCCAACGCTATAAGGGCTTGGGCGAGATGAACCCGGAGCAGCTCTGGGAGACTACCATGAACCCGGCAAACCGCACCCTCTTACAAGTCACGGTCGAGGATGCCGCCGAAGCCGACCGCACCTTTGATATGTTGATGGGCAGCAGCGTGCCACCCCGCCGCCGCTTCATCCAGACGCACGCGCACAACGTACGAAACCTCGACGTTTGATAAGCGCATACGGTTAACCTATCGGTAATTGGGCGTCGTCCCTACGCACATGTGGGGGGTAACAAAAATCACCCTCCACATGTGCAGATCGCGCGCGCGATTATAGGCGCGGGCCGGCGGTTCGCCATGATTACCGGATTGTTCCGTCAATTCCCATAAAACCCCAGACAGCAAAACCGGCTCAGCTTCCCACGCCTCCCCATAATGCCGACGGCGCGGAGGTGAGGGATTCCCCACAATCTTGTATATCATATAAAAGTGATACTTTTGTTATATTATCCTCTTACATTATCTGTTTTCTAGTGTTAAACTAGCTACAGTAACCAAGCTCTATTTTTATAAACACTAAGGACTACACAGCTCTCACTATTGCGCTAGCGGAAGTCAGACAATGTGCCCCACAAAAGACGACAATGACGAACTCGAAGATATAAACGATCTGGTCAAGATCGAACAAGGCGAGACGAATTGGCGGAGCGGCGCAGGAATCTTCGTCAACCCCGGTATGGTGAAGTTTGTATATGCCGGCGACAAGAAGAAAATACTAGGGTCTGGTTTATACACCATGTTGACCAATCGGATTTTTCCAAGCCGCAGTGGGTTTAAAGTTGTAGAGGTAGATGCGCGCTTACGCACCGCAGAGGTCAAAACCACCGCGCCGGCTCGCGATGGGGTCAAGATGCAGATACACTTCCACGTTTTCTATGCCGTCAAGGTGCCCAGAGAAGACGTACTCAAAGTCGTAGACCCCGTCGATAGCTTGCAAAAGTACGCCGCCGATGCCGCGATGATTGCGATCAAAGAATGGGCGTCCGACGATATACTCAACACCAACGGCAAAAACAACGGCGCAACCGTCCACGAAAGAATTTGCCAAAACATAAGGTTACGCCTTTTGCCGTGGGCGCCCGTCACCCTGGGCTTAGAAATCTCTGCCGTGGCAATCGAGGCACTGGACGTCGCCATCACGGTATAGCCAATCCCCCACATACGCACGTTTTGGGCGCACCGCCTAAATGCAGTATCATTGCACTCGTGTATACAGCAAACACACCCAAAAAGCAGTTGGCCGCGACTTCGGAGCCAAAGGCTTATGACGGAAGCGTAGGGATAGCATCAATATGAAAATAGCCCTGGTACACGACTGGCTCAACCAGCGCGGCGGCGCCGAGGATGTCATCGAGACTCTGCACGCGGTCTATCCCAACGCGCCGGTGTACACCTCCATCTACTGGCGCGACCACATGCCCGCCGCATACCACAGCTGGGACCTGCGTCCCACCTGGATGGACCACCTCCCTTTCATCTACAAACACCACCAACCCTACCTCCCGCTCTATCCGCTCGCCTTCCGCCGCCTCGACCTCTCCGGCTATGATGTGGTGCTCAGCAACAAAAGCGGCTTCGCCCATTGGGTACATACCGGCAACACACCGCATATTTGCTACTGTCTGACCCCTTCGCGCTATGTGTGGGATTTCGACGACTACGGCGCCAACGAACGCATCCCCGCACCGCTGCGCCTGGCGCTGCGCCCACTCATACACCTCCTTCAACACGCCGACCGCGCCGCCGCCGACCGTGTGGAACATTTCATCGCCATCTCGCGTGAGGTCGAAGGCCGCATCAAGCGCTATTACGGACGCACATCAACCATCATCTTCCCACCGGTCGATACCGGACGCTTTGGCCCGTCGGACGGTTACGACGAATACTACCTCAGCCTGGGGCGGCTGATCCCCTATAAGCGGCTAGAACTGGCAATCGAGGCGTGCAATCGGCTAAAATTGCCCCTGCTGGTGGCCGGCGGAGGCCGCGACCGCGCGCGCCTTGAGGCGATGGCAGGCCCC
>CAZJBO010000220.1:0-5135 GCA_964544075.1 uncultured Anaerolineae bacterium | reverse complement strand
CACGTGGGTGGGCGCGGGCGGGGAGGGCGGGGCGGCGGTGGGGGAGGCGGCGGGCTGGTGGGGACAGGGGTAGCGGTGGGCACCAATGCCCCGGTACAAGTCAGGTTATACGTAACCGGGTTTGCCGGGACCGCCGGAGCATAGCTTGCATCGTTGGTATCAAAGGTCAGGACCGCTGTTAAGGTCCCGGCGACGTTGGGTGTGCACTGGATGCCGGCGGTCACGCTCGCGCCGCCTAGTATCGAGACCGGGGAAGCAATCCCGGTCACGCTAAAAGCCGCTGCATTAGCCCCGGTGAAGGTCGGGTTGGATACGGTAAGCGTGCCGTCGCCGACATTCCGGATGACCAGAGGGGCCGTAGTCGAGCTGCCTATCAGCGCACTCCCGGTGTCGATGGTCGAGCCGGGCGCCGGTGTCGAGTTATAGAGAGGCTGCGTCTCGTAGGCCCCCATATCACAAACCGCGCTCGGTGGTCGTGCGCGTCCGCGCTGGTCGGTTAGCAGCGTGCCGCCGCTGCCATCAGCACAACCGGCGGGGTTCCCGCCGTCGATGGCGCTGCCCGATATCAGGGCGTGGGTTGAGGGATAGGGCGGCGTCAGAGCGCCGTTGGCCGCCAACGCACCCAAGACCACCGTGCCGGGCGCCACATCACCGACGGCAGCGAACGCTCCTGCACCACAGCCTGATGTGTCCCCGACCAGGTTATACCCCTGGCTGTCGAACCCCCCGGTGGCGTTGTCGGAGCAATCGGGATGGCCGGAGCCGGAGCTGTCTGTATTACCGGTGATAATCGTGTTCCAGGTGCGGAGGGTTACACCGGCGATGCGCAAAGAAACTCCCCCGCCGCCGGTTCCGCCACCGGCGGTATTAGACGCAACCGTCACGTTATAAAGGTCGGTCCGGCCACCACCGGAGGCATAAATACCGCCGCCTTCGTTCGCAGTTGCCGTGTTGCCTGAGACCGTGCAGTTAACCAGGGTCAGGATCCCGCCCAGATTCCTGATGCCGCCACCGGATTGTGTGCCCCGGTTACTCGCAATGAGGCTGTCCGTGATGTTGGCGTTGCTGCGGTTGTAGACCCCGCCGCCGATCTGTGCCAGATTGCCCGTGATGATGCTGTTGGTAATGGTCGTACTGCCGTTGATATAGACGCCACCTCCAAAGTGGCTGGCAACATTGCCGGTTACCTGGCTGTTGCTGAGCGTCAGGGTTCCGGCGGCGGCGACATATATACCACTGCCATCATATCCACGGACGCCGTTAGATATGGTGCTGTGGTTGATGGTGGCAGTGCCGTTGTTGATGTGGATGCCTCCACCATCATTAAAGTTCACATCGTTATTATCTATAGTGCTGTTGTTGAGGACGTTTAGCGTCGCCCCGCCTGTGACGTAGATACCGCCGCCGCCATTTGCATCAGCGAAGTTGCTGGACACCGAGCTGCTGTTGATAGTCGTTGTCCCACCGTTGAGGTAGAGCGCGCCTCCGGAGCCTTGCGAGGGGTCGATGTCATTGGAATCTATATAGCTGCCTGTGATGGTTAGCACCGATGTTGCGCCGGTCATGTAGATACTGCCGCCATCGGCGTGTGATGAATTGTGCGAGATAGAACTGTTCGTTATGGTCACCGTGCTGGAGTCGATGTACAGCCCCGCACCACCGCCGGGGGTCGCCCGGTTGTTGATTACCGCGCTGCCGGCGATGGACAGCGTAGCGCCACCGGTGACGGTTATGCCGGAGCCGCTGGCCGCGTCGCCGTTTTGTATCGTCACCCCGCTGATGTTCACAGTGCGGCTGCCCGTGATGGTAAACAGCCGGTAGCTGCCGGCCCCATCTATTCTAAGGGTGCCAGCGCCGGGGCCGTTGATGTCGATGTTGCTAACAATGGACGGTAGAGCTGAGGTGAGCGAGATGTAGGTGGCCGCGCTGCTGAAGGTGATGCTGTCGTCACCGCTCCCGGCGGCGCATTCGCCGGCCACCGCACCGGAAGCTGTGTCGATGTTGGCGGCAATGATGGCCTCACGCAAGGTACAGTCACCGTCTGTGCCATCTATATCATCGTTATCGGTGTTTACGGTAATTGTCGCTGCCTGGGCTTGTGGCAATGGGACCAAAGCGACAAGCAATACTGCTAATAACAACCAACGTGACGCACGCTTAAACATCCATGATCTCCTTAGTCCACGATAAGACCCGACCGAGAGGTCTCAATATTATAAGATGTTGAGTAGCATAACAATAGATTATGTGCTCAAGATATGCTCATTTTATCACAATACCAGGCCACGTTAAGGAAACCTTCGATAAAGCATTGTGCCGACATTTCAACGCTATTTCCATTATCTGTCTATTACGCGCTACTTCCACCACTAAACCCCACTGTACGCGCTAAATCCGCCGTCGATCGGCACGATGATGCCGGTCACAAAACGGGAGGCATCCGATATTAGCCATATCACCGTCTCGACCAAGTCTTCCGGCGCGCCGAAGCGCCCCATCGGGGTATGGTCGATGATCTGTTGACCACGCGCGGTCAGCGCGTCGGTGGCCGCATCGACCAGCAAGAAGCGGTTCTGTTCGGTGAGGAAGAAGCCCGGCGCGATCGCATTCACGCGGATGCCCGCGCCGTACTCTTGTGCGAAGTGGACCGCCAGCCACTGCGTGAAGTTGTTGACCGCCGCCTTCCCCGCGCCATATGCCACCACGCGCGTCAACGGGCGCAGTGCAGTCATCGACGAGATGTTAAGGATAACCCCCGTACCCTGCTCGGCCATCCGCGCGCCAAACACTTGCGATGCTAACAGGGTGCCGAGAAAGTTGAGGTTAAAAACCCACTGCAAGGCATCAGGTGGCAGGTCGAAGAAACTGCGCACGCCGGGCATAGCAGTAGCTTCGGCCTTATTGCCACCGGCCCCGTTGATAAGTATATCCACGCGCCCAAAGCTCTTGACGACCGCTTCGGCAGCGTTTTCCAGCGAGCTTTTGTCCAACACATCGGCCTCAATCCCCACAGCCTCACCGCCAGCGGCGTTTATCGCATCGGCAAGCGCCTCTGCCCGGTCTGCTGCCAGATCAAGCACGGCGACCCTGGCACCGGCTTGTGCCAAGTGCCGGGCTAAGGTGCCGCAGAGCACGCCCGCACCACCGGTAATGGCTATGACCTTGCCACCTAAATCAAACATTTTCTGTCTCCTCCCTGTTAAACAAAAGGCGCAATGTGTTTATCGAAGTGCGTTTTGAGCACCTCGGCATAAGCCGTCTCGTGTGCATATAACGCAGCGTACAACGCATCCCGGTAGTTATCCAACACCGAGCCATAGGTTACGTGCAGAACCTGACGCGCGTCGAAGTTCTCAAACAAAGTCGGCAAGTCGGCATCGGCGCGGACGGCAGGAATCTTCTCCGGCTCTGCCGAGACATGGTATGACGCCCTGTCGCTTGGGTAACGGTCGATGGCGAAGGCCAGGATGTCGCGGAACAGGGCGGGCGCGTGCATCGCCAGCACGCGCAGCGCCTCCAACCAGCTCGTGCCAGCCGTCTTCACGTGGAGATACGCGCCGCAATATTGGGCAATGATCGGGTAGATGCTGAATTTATCGGAGCCGGAGTGGATGCTCATCTTATAGGGGCCGAGTTCACGTGCGAGCCGCGCGTGGGTGGCGAACTCAGACTCGAACGCGGTCAGATCGCCGATGTAATCAACGCCTTTCTCGAAGCGCCCGACGAAGCGTGGTGCAAGCCCCTGGAAGGCAACCCCCATGCGCAGCAGCTCTGCCGCGATGAAGTAATGCTCGGCGGGGCTGGTGGGGGTTTCGGTCTCATCAACCGAGACCTCTAGGTCATATGGCCGCCCGTCCATCGCCGCTGCGATGTGCCGCGCCATGTGCGCGGTGTGGGCGATGGCCGCGCCATACTTGCCGGCAGCGCGCAGCACGGTCTCTTCACACAACGCGCCGACCGGCGAACTCCCCACGTAACGCTTCTTCAGGACATCGGGGGTAATGTCGAGCTTATCCCAGGGCAGGGCCACGAACTTCTCTTGCAATGCAGCATATCCGTCGGTATGCGCTGCGTTATCGACATAATCGCTGGGGTCGAGCGTGAAGCCAACGAAGCCCGCCGCAATGCCACGGTCAATCGCGGCGGTGTTTTTGAGATGATCGGCGTCCGACCCAAAGCCGGTACGGTAATCCATCTCGAACACGGCCCAGGTCACATCGTCCATCACATTCTGGGCAGTGCGCGAGGCGCGCTGCATCTCACGGATCGACTGCTGGGCCAATGTGGGGAACATGCCGGTACCCTTCACCGCCATAATATGGCCCGGCGTCGCCAGACCAAGCCTATCGCCCATACCGATAGACTTTCGGAGGCCGACCGGGGTCGGGGCGGTCCAGGGGAGGGCACGCCGCAGTGCGGCGGCGTTCTGCGCGTTGCGGGGGCAGAGTGTGACGTCACCCTCTGTCTCCCCACGAAAGCCGGCGGGCAGATCACCGGTGATTTGTAGATATTTGCCGGCGGGGGTTTCGATAATTTTGAAAGCGGTCATACAAGCGTCTCCTGTTGTTATGCCTGTGCGGTGCACGATGCAGATACTACGATACCGGTGAGTATACGTCAAAAGCAGCCGTCCCCCTGGGGCTTTGCCCCACAGAACAGGCGAATAAATACCGTCAAAATCTGGATAGGTGAGCGGCGTCCGGGGGAACCCCTTGACAGTTCCGGGAAATAACACTAGAATGTAACAAGATGGTTACGCACCAACCATAACAATGGGAAGGTGACAGTTTAAAACCAAGATGGTTACTCACCAACAAAGACGCACCTTTGGAGAAAACTTATGGCAAACCCCGACAATTTCGCTCATACACTGGGGCCAACGTTAGGCAAAGTTTTTCTGTATGTCTTACGTCAGCAGCACGAAAACGGTTATGTGCCCGGCATTGTAGATATCAATACAAGCGAAGATAAGAAAGTCAGCCTTACCCACCACTTTATCGCAGCGCTGGTGGCTTGCGGGTGCACGACAGGCTCTAACTTGGAAAGAGCGCTGAAGTGGCTTGTCAGCCTCAAGCCAAAAAAGACGTTCGGCTGGCGCGCTATGAACCAGCTCGAAGCGCTTATAACCGCCAATT
>CAZJBO010000219.1:0-5136 GCA_964544075.1 uncultured Anaerolineae bacterium | reverse complement strand
TCCCGGCCATGAACGCTTCGGTCTTGGTGCTGGTGCGGTTGTATACCACTACAGAGTAGCCGTTGCGTTCGATGTTGAGCACTAGGTTCTGCCCCATCACGGCCAGCCCGATGAGACCGAATTGTTGTTTGTCTGTCATTTATTGTCCCTCACGATATTCTCATTGCTTTGCTGATAGGTATTTTCTTTGGGGCGAGAAGCCCCCTCATCGCCACACATAGCGTTCTCCATCGCGATCACCTTATCCAGGCGCGCACGATAGCGTCCGGCGTTGCGGAAGCGCGCGTCCAAGAAAGCGCGTACGAGCGTCTGGGCGGTCACCACGCCGATGACCAGTGCGCCCAAGCACAGCACATTCATGTCGTCGTGCTCGACGCCTTGACCCGCCGAGTAGACGTCATGGCAGATGGCCGCACGCACCCCCGGCATCTTATTGGCTGCCACGCTCGCACCTACCCCACTCCCGCAGATCAGGATGCCGCGTTCGGCATCGCCGTTCCGCAGCGCTTCTCCAATCGCTTTAGCGAAGTCGGGGTAGTCGGAGCGTTCGGTGTTGTATGCGCCCAGGTCGATGACCTCATGGCCGGCCTCGCGCACAAAAGTTACGAGAGTCTCTTTTAGGTGATAGCCGGCGTGGTCGCCTGCAATGGCTATGCGCATGATGAACGTCTCCTTTAGTGTGCCCTCAGACCGCCCCTATGCGGTTCTGACAAGCGATCCGGCAACCTCGGCGACGTGCGCCGGAGTGAAGCCGAAGGCCTCGGCAAGCTGTTTGTACGGTCCAGACGCGCCATAGTCATCTTGCGCGATGATGCGCCCGGCGTCGCCTGTATACCGCTCCCATCCCATGCTCACACCGGCCTCGATCGCCACGCGCGCCTTGACCGCCTTCGGCAGCACGCTTTCTTTATAGCTCTCCGGCTGTGCTTCGAACAGTTTCCAGCTCGGCATACTGACCACGCGCGCTGCCACGCCCCTCTCGTCCAGCAGGTCTCGCGCCTGCATCGCCAATGTGACCTCACTGCCGCTGGCGATAAGGATCACATCAGGCGTGCCCTCGGTATCGGCGAGCACATAAGCGCCCTTGCGCAGCTCCGCCGCCGCGCCCCGTCCGCTGCGGTCGATGATGGGCAAGCCTTGCCGCGAGAGGATGAGCGTTACCGGGCCGTCGTATGCGATGGCAAAGCGGTATGCTGCGCTGACCTCGTTGGCATCTGCCGGGCGGATGACGACCATGTTGGGCATGGCGCGCAGCGCAGCGACCTGCTCGACCGGTTGGTGTGTGGGGCCGTCTTCGCCGACAAAGATGCTGTCGTGTGTGAAGATCCACAGTGTCTTTAGCTTGGAAAGCGCCGCAATGCGCAGCGCGCCGCGCATGTAGTCCGAGAAGACCAGGAAGGTCGAACCATAAGGGATCAGGCCGCCGTGGTAGGCGATGCCATTCACGATGGCGCCCATCGCGTGCTCGCGTACCCCAAAGCGCAGATTGCGCCCGCCGGGGGTATCGGCTTGCTGTGCGTCGAAGCCGTTTAGAAGCGTTTTGGTGGATGGTGATAGATCGGCGTCGCCGCCGATGAGGAAGGGCAGCCGAGGCGCAAGCGCGTTTAGCGCCTTACCCGAAGCGCTGCGTGTGGCGATAGGCCCATCTTCCGGCGCGAAGCGTGGCAACGCATCCTCCCAGCCTGCCGGGAGCCGGCCTTGCATGATGTCCTCCCATGCGGCGGCACGGTCTGGGTAGGCGGCGGCGTAGGTATCGAGCGTGTCTTGCCATGCGGCCTCGGCAGCAGCGCCCTTGTGCTGCGCTTCCCGGAACAGCGTCAGCGCGTCGGCGGGCACATAGAAATCCGTGTCCGGCCAGCCGAGCGCTTCTTTGGTGAGCCGCACCTCATCGGGGCCAAGCGGTGACCCGTGGATGCCGCTGGTACCGGCGCGGTTGGGGCTGCCATAGCCGATGGTAGTGCGCACACAGATCAGCGATGGGCGTTCGTCGTCTTTTGCATTCTGGATCGCTTGAGCGATGCCGTCAAGATCGTCATCGCCGTGTTCGACGGTCTGCACATGCCATCCATAGGCTCTGAAACGTGCGGGGACGTCCTCGGTGAAGGTGGTCGAGGTGGGGGCGGAGAGCGTGATCTTGTTGTCGTCGTAGAGGTAGATGAGCTTGCTCAGCTTGAGGTGCCCCGCCAGCGATGCGGCCTCGGCGGTGATGCCTTCCATCAAGTCACCGTCGGTGACTATGGCATAGGTGTAGTGGTCAACGATGGTATGGCCGGGCCGGTTGAAATAGGCGGCGAGGAAGCGTTCTGCGATCGCCATGCCAACTCCATTGGCAAAGCCCTGCCCCAGCGGGCCGCTGGTTGCCTCAACGCCGGGGGTGTTGTGTGCTTCGGGATGGCCGGGCGTGGCGCTGCCATATTGCCGGAAGTTTTTAATGTCGTCAAGTGAAGTTGACTCGTAGCCGGTCAGGTAAAGCAGCGCGTATAACAGCATAGAACCATGCCCGCCGGAGAGGATGAAGCGGTCGCGGTTGGGCCAGGCGGGGTTGGCCGGGTTATGTTTGAGGAACCGGGTCCACAGGGTAAAGGCCATCGGCGCGGCGCCCATCGGCAGACCGGGGTGCCCGGAATTGGCCTTTTGTATAGCATCTATAGATAAAAAGCGTATCGCGTTAATCGCGGCTTTTTGGCGGTCATTCACGGGTGTACTCCCTCAAAGTGTGCTAATGACAAAAACTTGGCGGATGGGATTATACGCCACACACAGCGGCGGGACAACAAAGTAATTGCGCAGCTTGGGGTTTCAAACGGTCTGTCTGATGAAGAAATCTTATGGTTCAAGCCCTTCTTGCAACGCGGCCACGAAGCGTTGCTCATCCGCGCTCAGGTCCGCTGCTGCGAGCATGTCGGGGCGGCGCTCAAAGGTGCGTCGGATCGCCTGCCGGCGGTGCCAGCGTTCGATGCGTGCATGGTCGCCGGAGAGCAGGGCTTCGGGCACCGCAATATCGCGGAAGACCGGCGGGCGGGTATAGTGCGGCCCCTCTAACAAGCCGGTTGCGTGCGAGTCGTCCTCGGCGCCCCAGCGTGCGCCCAGCACGCCGGGGATGAGCCTTATTACGGCATCGATGAGCAGCATCGCCGGCAGTTCGCCGCCGGTGAGCACATAGTCGCCAATGCTGATCTCGTCGCTGACGACAAGGTCGCGCACGCGCTCGTCCACGCCCTCATAGCGCCCGCAGATCAGCGCAATGCGCTCGTATGCGGCAAGCGCGCGCGCGACAGACTGTGTGAAGACGCGGCCTTGTGGCGTGAGCAGAATCACCGGGACGTTGGGCCGCGCCGCGCCGAGCACGCCCTCGACCGCGTGCACAATCGGTTCGGCCTTCATCACCATGCCGCCGCCCCCGCCATAGGGCGGCGCATCGGTGACGTGGTGTTTGCCCTCGGCCCAATCGCGGATGTTGTGCCGTGTTACGCTGAGGTAGCCGTGGTCTTGGGCGCGCTTAAGGATGCTGGCGTTTAGCACGCTCTCAAACATTTCGGGGAAGAGGGTGAAGACATCAAAGTGCATAAGCATAACCTCTACGGCGTCAGCCGGTGCATATCACGCGGGAAGAGCGCCGCACGCCGGATGTTGTCAAGGCCGAGCATCTGTGTGATGAAGCGTTCTAGGCCGATGGCAAAACCGCCGTGGGGCGGCATCCCATACTTGAAAGCCTCGAAGTATGCCTCGAACTGCGTTATATCATAGCCAAAGTGCGCGGCAGATTCCAAATAGTCGGCATAGCGGTGCAACCTTTGTCCACCGGTGACCAGCTCGGTACCTCGGAACAAGAGGTCAAAGCTGTTGGAATATGTTGGGTTGGTGGGGTCGGGGTGCGTGTAGAATGGGCGCTTGACCATCGGGTAACCGGTGACGAACAAGAAGTCGCTGTCATATTCTGCTTGCGCCCACCGCCCTAACGCGCGCTCGTGTTCCGGGGCAAGGTCCGGCTCGCCTTGTGCGGCGATGCCGTAGCGCTTATATAACAAGTCTTGCGCTTCGGGGAAGTAGATGTGGGGCAGTACGTCGGGCATGGCCGGCCACCGCATCCCTAGCAGATCGAGCGCATCTGCGCAATGTGTGCGTATGTGGTCGAGCATCGCGCGCAGCACCGCGCCGAGCATCGCCATCACGTCGAAGTGGTCTTTGATAAAGCCAAACTCGGCGTCGAGGCTGGTGTATTGGTTTAGGTGGCGGACCGTCGAGTGTGGCTCGGCGCGGAAGACCGGCCCGACCTCGAACACGCGCTCGAACACGCCGACCATGATTTGTTTGTAGAATTGTGGGCTTTGTGCCAGATATGCGGTTGTGTCGAAGTACTCTACTGCGAAGACGTTCGCGCCGCTCTCGGTGGCCGAGGCGACCAGCTTCGGCGATTGAATCTCGACAAAGTCGCGTGCGGTAAGCGCCGCCCGGAAGCCTGCCATCGCGCCGGCGGCCAGCCGAAGCACCGCGCGTCGTTCTGGGCTGCGGTGCCCTAGTGTGGCGTGGTCGAGGAAGATAGGTAGGCGTGCCTTGACACGGGTTTTATTCAGTTCGAAGGGTAGGGTGTCGGTGACAGGCGTAATCACGTTAAGGCGGACATCGTGCAGCTCGCAGCCGCCCGGCGCTTGGGGCGCGCCGACCACGCTTCCTTCCAGTTCTAACACCGTCTCGACCCTAAGGCCTTCAAGTGGGGTTAGGTCTTCGGTAGAGAGCACCGCTTGGGCGATGCCGGCGCGGTCGCGCAGCAGCAAGAAGTTGATGCTCCCCATCTGACGTAAGTTGTGGAGCCATCCGCGCAGACGGACGCGCTGCCCAATGTAATCGGGTAGCGCGCGGCTGAGAATGCTTGTGGTGGCCGTGGTTAAAGTCTGTTCGCCGATCATGTGACACCTCCGTGATAAAACAAATAAGCGCCCCCGCTCGCCAAGGACGAGGGGCGCGCTCGTGGTGCCACCTTGGTTTGCTGGCGCCTCGCGACGCACAGCCTTTAACTCTGATTGCTCAGACATGCTATAACGGGCATACCCGACTACCGCCTACTAAGCTGTGTGCTTTTCGACGGCGTAGCTCCTGCGTGTCTTTGGGGGATGGCTGTGGGCGGCGCTCTCAGCA
>CAZJBO010000218.1:0-5145 GCA_964544075.1 uncultured Anaerolineae bacterium | reverse complement strand
AAGGTCGGCGGAGCCGACGGTTTGTTATTAGCCTGGGGTTTCAACCCCAGGCGGCGAGCGGAGCCGGAAGCGCACGCACAAGGTCGGCGGAGCCGACGGTTTGCTATTAGCCTGGGGTTTCAACCCCAGGCGCACTAGGCGCACCCCCAGGCGCAGAAGCGCCTTTGATGATCTTGGAAGTAAGCCAGCTGCCCACGACCGCCAGCCCATCTATCGGCAGATAATGGGATGCGGAGCGGTCGAACAAGAGGTTGGCGCGCGGGTCGAACTCATCGTCACCGCGCCAATACACCGCCGCCATATAGAGGTTTGGCAGCACGCGGAAGGAATAGGCCGCGTCGCCATAGTCGGATAGGCGCACCTCGGCCAGCGCCGATGCGCCGCGCGCGAAGGCGGCGATGTCGTCGCCCAGCCGCGCCGCCATGTGGCCGCCGGTGTAACCCTGGAAGGCGCGGTGGTAGAACTGTCCCCCCGGTAGCGCGTGGAAGCTGATCCATTCGTGCACACGCGGCGCGCCGTCGGCTTGCTGGAGGTAGGCGAGCAGAATCGCCTGCAAGAAGGGATAGACCGGCTGGCGCGTGTCGGTATGGTACAGCGTGAAGTCTGGGCAGGTGATCGTGTATGGTGTCGATAGGAAGCGCATTTCGAGCCGGCTCTGGTCTGGCGCAAGGCGGGCGCCGCTGCAACGGGCAATATCAGGCAAGGCGCGCTGTCGCAGTGCCGCGCGTAGGCTGTCGGCCTTCCTGCCCATGACCTCGGCAGAGCGCCGTGCGGCGGCGTGGAGCAAGTCTTCGCGGTCGGGCGCGCCACACACTGCTAGGGCCTATCGTGGCTGTGGTGGCGCATCTCGGCGGCCCAGAAGGTGCGCTGCCACACACCGAGCCGGTCGCGGTCCTCGTCGGTGAGCAGGGTCGCGAGCGTGCCGAGCGTTTCTGCAAAGGTCAGCAGCGGGCAAAGCCGTTCTTCGATCAATGGCAGGTTGCGGTTCCGCACGAGGGCGTCGAGCTGTGGTGGCAATACTTGTTTGCTCAAGTCGAAGACGTCTTCCTCGTTGTTATGGATCATAGAGTGGATGATGTCGAGCGTGGCGCTGAGGCGGATGGGCGCGTCAAGCAGGATGTTCATAGTAACCAGCTCGCCATTCACCAGTTCTTGGATCACCAAACCTTCGCTGAGGATATAGTCTACGTCGCAGTCGCGCGTGCGCATGACCATAACCGGTTCTAACGCTTCGTCTTGGCCGAGTTCGCGGGCGGGGAGGTCGAAGGTGGGGGGTGGGGGCAGGTAGAAGGTATTGCTGAATTCGGTGGCTTGCTCGGTGGCTTCGACCAGAGTCTCTTGCAGCTCCTCGCGCAGCGAATCGTCAATCTCGTTGGGCAGCTCGATGTTTCCGAGCATATCGTCTATATCGCCCCAGGGCGGCACAGGGCTGCCGACCGTATAGCCGCGCCTGATATTGAGTTTGACGTTGTTGTATAGAATCTCACCGAGGATGCCGGTTGGGGGGCTGTTCCCGAAGAAGGTGAACTCATAGCGTGATTCGGGGTGCCGCCACACCTCCCACCTTGCATCATATTTGTTAGGCTGGTGGAGCGGGATTTGCAAGAAGGCCTCATACGTCATGCAGGTTTGCCAAAGCTGCTTGCGCGCTTCGAGCGCCCAGACCACAGCACTGTTGTATTTGATGTCGCGCCAGGTGTGGTCTTCTTCGACCATTTGGTCGAGCGTAATCACGTGATAGCGCGGCGAGAGCACCAGAGTTATGTCGAAATTGCCGTCCTCGGCGTCGATGACCGCTTGTTGGAAGCCGGCGTCACGGTAATAGTCGCGCGGGAGCGCGGGGCGGGTCGCGCGTTCTTCGCCCGCCACTACCAGCGCGATGCGGCGGTGGATCGGCTCTGGCTCTATGTTCATATAAGCGTAGGTGTCGGGGTCGAGCCAGACCATATGGACATACCAGCGCATCCGTCCGCGCCCCTTGACCAGCTCAACCGGGTAGGCGTTGATATCGCCGTTTCCCTCGCGCCGCCGCACCGCATAGGTGGCGACATAGAAGTGCTGCGTCCTCTTGGCACAGGCGGTTTCCAGGGCTGCGTCAGGGGCAAGGCCTATCGGCGCTCCGAAGGTCTCATCCTCGGCGATGACATTGCCGCCGAGGTCGAAGCGTAGGCCACGCTTGCCCAAGTTAAACATAACGAACGCCAGCCATACCCTCTGTTTGATCTGCAGCGTGCTTTCGTACATGCGTGTACGTTCGTTGAAGAAGCTCAGCTGTGTTTGGTCGTCCGCATCTTGTGACCGTACCAACCAGGCGGCAGCGCGGTCTTGTATCTCTTGGACCAGCGCGGACCAGTGGTCTGGTGTGGTGGAGGCGGGGGGGAAAACCTGATAGATTTTTAGCAGACCGCTGCGAAGCAAAAAGTCTGACTTTGCTGCCGGTTTATTGCTCCACGGGTCTTGTGTGCCGGTGAGGTAGTGGACCAGATTCTCGCGTCCTTTTGCAGGGAAGGGCTTGTCATCGACCGTGAAGGCGAGCGCGTGGGTTTCGCTTAGGATACGATCTACAATACTTTTGGGTTCCATAAAAACATCAACCTTTTCTCAGGCGTAGCCGCTAATATCGGGCGCTGTTTTCAGACAATTGTCTGCCGCACATTATACCGTATTGTGTAGGCGCAGCTTTGCGGAGGGGGCAAGATCAGGCTATGCCCGGCGCTTGCGCATGGGTGAGCCGCATCGTGTAGCTGAGGCTGCCCGTCGGCGCGGCGGGCAGGTCTGTAACCGCAACCGCGCCGATGTGCGTGCGGTGGCCGTCGGGATGTGTGTATCCCCACACATCATGGATGACGTAATGCCCGCCGGCAGCAGCCCCCAGGTACAACATAACGTGGCCCGGCAAGATCACGAGCGCGCCGGGGCGCACGTGTGCAGCAAGGGTCGCCAGACGGTCGGGCGCCGTCTCGCCCGCCCTGAAGCGTGCCGCGTTGACGCCCACCAAGCCTTGTTGCCCCGAATTACGCGGCAGACACAGCCCCGCCACTGCATAAACATCTCGGACAAAGCGCGAACAATCGCGCCCGAAGACGCCCGCGCGCAGCCCTCCCCAACAGTAGCGTTCGCCGAGCAGGGCAAAAGCCTGTGTGAAGAGCGTGCGCAGTGTGCACGGCATGTATCCCACGTGCCAGCCGGGGTATCGAGTCGTGACGTACCCCTCGACCAACCGGAGCTGCCCTTTAGCGTCGCGCTGCGGGACGAGGAGGCGCGCGACCTTGCCGTCGCGCCCGACCAGCGGGAGCCGCGTGCCCATCTGTGCCGAGACCATCGTGCCGCCCGGCAGCGTGATACCGGTACGGGGCGCCGTCGCCACCATGAAAGACTCCGCATTCACATAGCTCTGCACCGTGGCGGGGCGCTCGGTCAGCGCGATGTCTGCGGCCCACACCCAGCCCCAGAGAAAGGGCGTCAGGGCGAAGCGCCAATCTCCATCGGCGCTGCTGTGCACAACCGCAACCGGTGTGCCCACATCGATGGTCGTCTCTTGCCAGCGGTCGAAGTAAAAGTCGCCCGGCTCGCGCAAGCCGGGGCAAGCCGTAGGGTACCGGCGCACCGAGGTACGCCGAACCGTCAGCCCCAAGCGCGCCGCGTCGCCGTTGGGGAGGGCATCGCGCGCGATGTTAGCTTCGAGAGCGTCCCAGGTTTTGGCAGGGAGGGGCGTGCCCTTGAGGTCGTAATAGGGCACATCCGGTAAAGGCGGCAGTGCTGCGCGCAGCACTGCCGCATCCATCGCATCAGGGCGGTCGGGTAGATCCGGCACCTGAGGGATGTCTAGAATACTGTGCGCGTGGGTGTTAAAATCGGCAATCTCGGCAGCATCAAGGAGAGGGGCGTCGGGGGCATCAAGGAGCGCCAACCAGAAGGCGGGGTTGAGCATCGCCGGGGTTACGTTGGGCAGCAGCTGCATATGGCCTCATCCTTAAAGCTATTGACCTCATGTTGACGCGCCGCAGATTTCAGGCCTTAGGCCCGGCACTCGGCCACACGCAGAAACGCCCGCGCCTGCTCGACATCCTTCCGCACCTGCATCACCAGCGCCTCCGGGCCGTCGAAGCGCTCCTCGCCACGCAGCCGTGCCGCGAACTCGAAGCCGATCTCTTGCCCGTAGATGTCTCGATCGAAGTCCAGCAAGTGTACCTCGATAGTCTGTCCGGCATCGGCGGAGAAGGTGGGGCGTACCCCGATGTTGGTCACCGCCGCATAGCATACCCCATCGACCCATGCCCACCCCGCATACACGCCCGGCGCCGGTATCAACCGTTCTTCCCATACCGCAAGGTTCGCAGTCGGGAAGCCCAGAGTGTGGCCGCGCCGCAAGCCTTGCACCACCTGCCCGTCAAGCCGATACAATCGCCCCAGGTCCCTTGCGGCCTGCTCTACCGCACCCCGGCGCAGTGCTTCCCGGATGCTGCTGCTGCTGATCTTCGCCGTGCCGACCATGAGCATATCGACTGTGCGCACGTTGAACCCGCGCGCCGCGCCCAGAGCGGTCAGGAACGGCACATCTCCCTCGCGCTGGTAGCCCAGCGCGAAGCCCTTACCCACCCAGAGTGCGCGCATGTTCAGGTGACAGAGCATCTGATCGACAAAGATCGCCGCGCGCGTCTCACGCAGCGCAGTGTCAAATGGCTGTGTTACGACCAGGTCTACCCCCAAGCCATGCAGAAGCCGTGCGCGCACGTCGGGATGGGTGAGATAAAACGGTGCATGGTTGGAGCTGAGGAGCCGTTTAGGGTGCGGGAAGAAGGTCAGCACCACGGCGCGTCGGCCCTGGGCACGCGCCTGCTGCACCTGATGATTTATTAGCTGTTGATGCCCTCGGTGCACACCATCGAAATTGCCGATGGCGACGATGGATGGCGTATCAAGTTGCGCGTCGGTCAGGTTGTGGATGTGTTTCATGCGCCCTTCAATGTTGCCGTTTGTGTGTTGATATCTAGGCAGCAAATGCCTGTTCCATAATGCCACCGATTGACACGGGATGCAACATTTTGTGACCGGGGTTGAAATCCCCCTCACCCCCGGCCTGCGGTTGAAACCGCAGGCTAGCGCGATACGTCGGCTGCGCCGACCCCGGACCCCAAGCACGCG
>CAZJBO010000217.1:0-5157 GCA_964544075.1 uncultured Anaerolineae bacterium | reverse complement strand
TCGAATTCGGTTTGCAGGTTGGGCAGGCGGTATCGAGCTTCGAAATCCTCGGACGGCCAAAGGGCGATGTCTTCACCTACCATGTAGACCGCCTCGCGCCACCGCAATGGGCACGCGATGCCGTGATCTACCACATCTTCGTAGACCGCTTCTATCCCGGCGACGGGCAAGGATGGCGGCAAACCAAAAACCTGCAAGATTCCTTTGGTGGCACGCTGTGGGGCGTGCGCGACAAACTGGACTACATCGCCGACCTGGGCGCAACCGCGATCTGGCTCAGTCCCATCTTCCCCAGCCCCACCTATCACGGCTATGATGCCACCGACTATCGGCAGGTATCCGCACACCTGGGCGGCAACGCGGCATTGCACAGCTTGGTCGAAGCGGCTCATACGCACGGCATCCGCATCATCCTTGACCTGGTATGCAACCACATCTCGCACAAACACCCACTCTTCTTGGCAGCCCAGAACGACCCCGACAGCCCTTACCGCACTTGGTTTACTTTCGACGATTCGCGGGTCGGGTACCGGACCTTCTTCGGGGTACACTCCATGCCCCAACTGAACATGGGCAACCCCGACGCGCGGCAATGGATGATCGACCTGGGGCGCCATTGGCTGCGCGCGTTCGACGTTGACGGCTTCCGGCTCGACCATGCAAACGGCAACGGCCCCGACTTCTGGTCAGACTTCCGCGCGGGCTGCCGGGCCGAGAAGCCGGATTGCTTCTGCTTCGGCGAGGTAGTGGAACCGCCGGACGTGTTGCGGGCTTACGCCGGACGGCTCGATGGCTGTCTGGATTTTATGCTTGAGGATGCGCTGCGCAAGACCTTTGCGTTCGGCACATGGGCCGAGGCTGCGTTCGAGCGCTTCACCGCGCGGCACCTGGCCTACTTCCCGGACGATTTTTTGCTGCCCACCTTTCTAGATAACCATGATATGGACCGGTTTTTGTTCGTCGCCGACAACAATAAAGGCGCGCTGCGCCGTGCGGCTGCCGTGCAGATGCGCTTGCCGGGGCCACCCATCATCTACTATGGCACCGAGGTCGGCATGACACAGCCGGCATCAAAAGACGGCGGCCTCACATACAGCCGGCTGCCGATGCTCTGGGGCGATGCACAAGACAAAGAGCTGTTGGCCTTCTACAAAAAGATCATCCGGACACGGGTTACATCTCACCCAGAGGGAAACTTTACCACGGAGGATACAGAGTAACACAAAGCAAGCAGAAAAAAACTCCGTGGCCTCTGACTCTCTGTGATAAAGCCCTTCTCGCCCTCGACCTGGGATGTCTCCGGACCCGGCGCACATGACGAGCCTAGCCCCGATAGTACGCCACCACCGAATCGATAATCTCGTCCAGGCCGACTATCGGTTCCCAACCGATCGCGGCACCGAGCTTGCTAATATCCGGAACACGCCGGTGCATATCCTCAAAGCCTTTCTCGTATGCTTGGTCATAAGGCACACACACGACCGCAGAGCTGCTGCCGATGCGGTCCCGGATGCGTTCCGCGAGCGCGCGGATTGTGATCTCCTCGGTATTGCCGATGTTATAAACTTCGCCGAGCGCTTCGGGGGCATCCGCCAGCGCGACAATGGCGCGCACCACGTCAAAAACGCTGGCGAAGCAGCGGCTTTGCTCACCGTCGCCGTAGACCTGGATCGGCACACCGGCCAGCGCCCACTGCACAAAACGCGGGATGACCATACCATAATGCCCGATCTGGCGCGGCCCAACCGTATTGAACAACCGGAAGATCACCACCGGCAAGCCCACCTCTCGGTAATAGGCAAGCGCCAAGAACTCATCGAGTGCTTTTGAGGCCGCATAGCTCCAACGACTTTTGGTGGTCGAGCCAAGCACGCGGTCATCATCCTCGGTGAAGGGCACCTTGACGCCCTTGCCGTATACCTCAGAGGTAGAGGCGATCAACACCTTGCGCCGGTAGCGCCGTGCGATGCGCAACACAACCTCGGTGCCGGTGACATTGGTCTCGATGGTGTGGATGGGCGACTCGACGATCAGATGGACGCCTACCGCCGCCGCGAGGTGGAAGATCAAATCACATTCGCTTACCAGACGGTCCATGACGGTTTCGTTGCGGATGTCCTCAATCGCGAAGTGAAAGTTCGGGTGTTCGGCCAGATGTGCGATGTTCTCGAAGCGCCCGGTAGAAAGATTATCGATCACGGTCACCGTATGCCCTGCGTCGAGCAGCGCTTCAGATAGGTGACTGCCGATAAAGCCGGCTCCGCCGGTAATCAGTGCATGGTACATTGCCTCAACTCCTATGCATACTAAAGCTGGGGGAAGCGGTTTGAGAAAGATTGAAAAAGACGCAGTAGATTATACACACGGCAATAAGACACCTGCACGAATGTGCAGGTGTCTTATATCCCTCGTGTATGCCGATGCTCGGTATTTATTCACCTGGGCCTTAGGCCTCCTGCCCCCTCAGGTGCAGCTATGCCGCTCACTTCCGCACATGCGGAGGTATGAGGGTGATGCCAATGACTCCCTCCCACACACACAGAGCAAGGTGAACGAGACAGTCTATACCTTCTCCAACCGCACCGCGCTGACCTTATACTCCGGTATCTTCGCTATCGGGTCGAGCTTGAAGTCTTGGGTAAGCATATTGGCAGGCGACTCGCGCCAGTGGAAGGCCAAGAAGACCGTCCCCGCCGGCACATGCCCGCTGATCTTGACTCTGGCGCGCACCGTTCCGCGCCGACTCGTGATCCGCACCACGCTGTCATCTGATAAGCCGCCTGCCTCGGCATCCTCCGGGTTAACCTCAACATATCCGCCCGGCTCGCGCCAGGCAAGCGGGACGCTGCGCCGCGTCATAGTGCCGGTGTGATAGTGGTAGAGGACGCGCCCGGTGGTCAAGATGAGCGGATATTCGGCGTCGGGCTGCTCGGCGGGGTCTTTGGCGGCCACCGCATGGAACATACCGCGCCCGCGCGCGAAGCCCTGCGCGTGCAAGATCGGTGTACCGGGGTGTTCGGCGTCGGGGCACGGCCACTGCAAGCCCCGGCTGCCCATCAGCCGCGCATAGCTCAGCCCGCCATAAATCGGTGTCACGGCGGCGATCTCGTCCATGATGGCGGCGACAGAGGGGTATGCCCAATAGTCCGGCGTACGTTCGCTGCCGAGCGCCGCATCAAGCCGCGTGGCAATATCACATATGATGGCCCAATCGGGGCGCGCCTTGCCAGGCGACGGCAGTACCGGGTGGAGTAGTTGGATGCGGCGTTCGGTGTTGGTGAAGCTGCCCTCTTTCTCCAGTGACGAGAGCGCCGGGAGCACAACGTGTGCGAGCTGCGCCGTCTCGGAGAGGAAGATGTCTTGCACTACCATGAGATCAAGGGACCGGAAAGCCTTCTCGACGTGGGAGGTGTTCGGGTCGGAGAGCAAGGGGTTCTCGCCCATGATGTACACAGCCCTGACCTTGCCCGCGACGGCGGCGCGCGTTGCCTCAACGACGGTCAAGCCTACCGTGCCGGGCAGGTCCTCACAGCCCCACTGCGCGGCGACCGCCTGGCGCTTGGCCGCATCGGTGACGCGCTGATAGCCGGGCAGCACGTTGACCAGGCCGCCCATGTCGCAAGCGCCCTGCACGTTCGACTGTCCCCGCAGCGGGTTGACGCCTGTCGATGGCTTGCCCACCTGACCGCACAGCATAGCAAGGTTCGCCAGCGTGAGCACCATATCGGTGCCGTTGCTGCGTTGGGTAATGCCCATCGCATAGAAGATGCTGCTGTGTCCGCGCGCGTCGCCGTAGATTGATGTGCCTTTGGCGCGCGCGCCTTGCGCATAGATGCGCGCCGCTTGCTCGATCTGTTTGACCGGCACGCCCGACTTTAACGCGGCATGTTCAGGGGTATATTGTTCGACGACTTTAGCGAAGACATCGAAACCCTCGGTGTGTTCCTTGATGAAGGCCTCGTCCGCCCAGCCTTCGCGCAAGATGACATGCATCATGGCTAAGAAGACATAGATGTCGGTGCCGGGCTTGGCCTGGAGGAAGAGCGTGGCGTGGTCAACCAGCGGGACGCGCCGAGGGTCTAGGATAATCACGTGCGCGCCGCGCTTGGCCGCGCGGACGATCTCGTAGCTGAGCACAGGGTGTGCTTCGGCAGTGTTCGAGCCGGTGATAAAGATACAGTCTCCATCGCGTATTTCGTGGATAGAGTTGGTCATCGCGCCGCTACCAAAGGCCTTCACGAGGCCTGCAACTGTGCTGCTGTGTCAGAGGCGGGCGCAATGGTCTATGTTGTTGGTATATATGCTTACGCGCAAGAACTTCTGGAACAGATAGTTATCCTCGTTCGTGCAGCGCGCCGAACACAGCCCCATCACAGCGTCGTGACCGTGCTTCTTTACGGTGGCAGCGAGCCTATCGGCCACCACGTCAAGGGCGGTATCCCAGCTTACCGGGATGAAGTGGTCCGCGATACGCGGTCTCTCGCCCTCCAGCGGCGATGTTTCGGGCATGGTCCATGCTCGGTCGGTCAAGCCTAGCTCATATGCCAGATCGCGGCGGATGAGCGGCTCGGTCAGGCGGTCGGGGCTGGTCGCAAAGTCCCACCCATAGCGCCCCTTCGTACAAAGCATCTCGCCGTTGACCGGGCCATCCGGGGTGCCCTGGGCATATAGAATCGCGCCGTCTTTAAGAGCATATTCGATCTCACAGCCGACCCCGCAGTACCCACAGATGGTTTTGACGCGCTCCAGCTCCCATTCGCGCCCCTTGCCCTTGCGTGAGACCGGCATAAGCGCCGCCGTCGGGCAGACCTGTACACAGTTTCCGCAGAAGACACATGACGAGTCGGCCATATCGCAGTCGAAGGGGGTAGCGACGTGGCTGCCAAAGCCGCGCCCGACGATGTCGATGGCGTGTGCACCGACCACTTCGTCGCAGACTCGTACGCAGCGCCCACACAAGATGCACATCTGATGATCGCGGATAAAGAAGGGGTTATCGTCCTGATAGAGCGGGCGTGAGATTTCGAAAGCATAACTGGTCTCGGTGGCGGCGTATTCATAAGCAAACATCTGGAGCAAGCAGGCGCCGTTCTTGTCACAGGTCACGCAGTTCAGCGGGTGATCTGAGACGTAGAGGTCGATTAGATCGTGGCGGGC
>CAZJBO010000216.1:0-5157 GCA_964544075.1 uncultured Anaerolineae bacterium | reverse complement strand
CGCATCATCACCGTCGGGGGTATCCACCACGTCGCACAGATACCCACCCCCAGGACGCCAGAAGCGCGCGTTGAAGCTATCCTGGACTCTGCGGGCCAGCGTCTCGTAACGCGCGCTGTCGGACTCGTGCCCCAGGCGGGCAGCCATGCTTGCGATGATGCGCAGCGCGTTATACCACAAGGCATTGATCTCTACCGGCTTGCCCACACGCGGCGTTACCACCCAATCGCCGATCTTCGCGTCCATCCAGGTAAGCTGGACGCCCGGTTCGCCGGCATATAGTAAGGCGTCTTCCGGGTCTACCCTGATCTGGTAGCGCGTGCCCTTGATGTGCCAATCGACAATATCGACCAGGGTGGGGTAAAGCTCGTGGGCGAGCGCGTTATCGTTCTCGGCATTCATGTAGGCGTGCACCGCGACGAAGTACCACAAGGTGGCATCGACCGTGTTATATTCCGGCGCAGCGCCTGTGCCGGGGAAGCGGTTGGGCAACATGCCCTGATCGACAAAACGCGCAAAGGTGCGCAGAATCGCTGCCGCCACTTCAGGTCGTCCGGTCGCCAGCGTCAGGCCCGGCAGCGCGATCATGGTATCGCGCCCCCAATCGCTAAACCACGGGTAACCGGCGATCACGCTCTTGCCCGCGACACCATTGATCGAGCGGTCTACTATGAATTGATCGGCGGCCAGCACCAATTGTTTTATCCAGACGGGCGCGTCCTCTCCCACCTGGCTCACCCGGATCAAATCGGCTTGTCTTGCACGCTCTTGCTTGAGCGCTTCTTGCCATGCGGGGGGGCGGGCGTCTTCGGTGGTGGCGGTCAGACAGAAGGTCGCGCCCGGTGGCAGCTCGGCGGTGATGTTCGCCGATGCGAACAAATCCTCCTGGTCCGAGAGGCCCCGGCGCGTCTCTACCGCCAAGCGGAAGGCCCACCACCACTCATTGCCCAAAACGATCTCACCGGTATTGGCATATATACGAAGCGGCAAGCCACCCGGCATCGAGATTACCTCAATGCCGCCATCGAGTCCCCTAACCGTGGGGCTATCGCCGCCGACGGTGATGCCATGATGGTCACGATATGCACAGAGCGGCGTCAATTCGAGCTGGATAGGCCGTGCGCCGCGTTGGTAGGTATAGCTCGTGTAGGTAGTGTTATGGCCGTGCTGCATCCAGATGCGCTGTACAATCTGTACATCGCCGACCGCATACGTAAAGGTCGGGATGTTGCCCTCAAGTCGGAAGCTCTCAAGGTGCATATAACCGTCCGGCAAGACTACGCCGGCGGCCCAGTCATGCGTCACCAGGGGGTAGCGCGCGTGATTAACGTTGATCCATGCATCCAGCCCTGCCAACAACAGCAAGCGTTCCGCCGGGGGGTTGGCGGCGGCAATCAGTAAGCCATGATAACGGCGGGTGCGCGCGCCGGCCAGTGTGCCCATCGCATAGCCGCCGATGCCGTTTGTAACCAACCATTCGCGACGTAATGCCGCTTTCAAGTCGCCGGTGATCTCACGACCAAAGTGAATCATGGGGGTTCGCCTCGTCCGATTTTAGCCAGCAATGAAGCAAATACGATTCTACCATAAAACCCTTGCGCTTGGATGAAGTGAGGTTGCATTAATGTAGCACGCCCAGATTAGAGATACAAACTTGGCGGCCCTGGGCATGGTCGGCAGCGGCAGGCTGCCGCACGGTGCTTGACATCCTGCACATCCTCTTGTATCATAGCTCTATTGACTACACGAAAACGAGGCGTCTTCATGGACAACACAACACAACTGACCCGCGACAGCGCGCTCATAGAAGCGATCGAACCCTTTATGCTACACCTAAGAGGGGAAGGCAAAACCCAAAACACGCGCAAAGCGTTCAAGAGCGACCTAAACTTGCTGCAAAGGTTCTTTGGCCCCGACGCACCACTCCACAGCTTCACCACAACCCGCTTGCAGAACTTCATGCGGTGGGTCGAGCAAGGCCAGGACGAGGACAAACCGTGCAGCGCGAAGACCTATGCGCGCCGTATCACTACACTCAAGGTGTTCTTCAAGTGGCTGCATCAGAGCGAAGTGCTCACCAGCGACCCCGCGCGCGCCGTGCCGCAGCGCTCAATCAGCGCGCCGCTCCAGCCTGTGCTGAGCGAAGAAGATATCGACAAGCTGCTCGCCGAAACCGCACGCCGCCGCTTCCCTGTCGAAGACGCAGAAGGCAAGACGCCAAAGGCCGACGCCCGCCCCGAACTACTGGTGCGGCTGCTGTTGGATACGGGCATCAAAAAGGGCGAGTGCATGAACATCAAGCCGGACGCGATCCGGCGCACCGGCCCCGGCGCACCGGAGCTGCTGGTGCGCCGCCGCACCGCCCGCGACGTCTATAAAGAGCGCAAGATCGCGCTCAACCCCGACTGGTTGGAAGTGCTCGACGAATATATGGAGCAATACGACACGCACGAAAAGCTCTTTGCCTGCACCGCGCGCAACCTGGAATATGTATTGACCAACCTCGCCGAGACCGCCGGCATCGAGGCAGTCTCCTTTGAGATGCTGCGCTGGACGGCTGCGGTGCGCGACTTCAAGGGGGGGATGGAATCGGATAAGCTGCGCGAGAAGATGGGGCTAAGCCGCATCAGCTGGCGCGAGACGAGCAAGAAGATCGCGCGGCTTTGCTGCGCTTAGAAAGGGAACAAAGGACTTAGGTCTGGTCCGCGCAGCAACTGTTCATCACCAGACACGACACAGCAGGCCCTTCAGATACGCGCCTTCCGGGAAGGTCAACGCAACCGGGTGATCGATGCCCGCGCCCAAACAGCGCAACACCTGTGCCTCACGCCCTGCATCGACCAACGCGCCAAACACCACCTTCCGGAACAAATCCGCGCTCACCAGCCCCGAACACGAGAAGGTCATCAGCAAACCGCCCGGCTTTATCAGCTGAAAGGCCAAGAGGTTTATATCCTTGTACCCGCGTGTCGCCCGGATCACGTCGCGTTTAGAATGCGCGAACTTCGGCGGGTCGAGCACGATCACATCAAACTGCCGACCCTCGGCACGGAAGGTGCGCAGCACCTCGAACACATCGCCCTCGATAAAATCTGGCGCGTCCACCGGGTGCCCGTTCAACGCGATGTTCTCCCGCGCCAGCGCCAACGCATCCGCCGCGCTGTCCACATTGACCACGCGCCCCGCCCCCGCCGCATGTGCATAGACTGCAAAGCCGCCCGTATATGCAAAGGCATTCAGCAGCGCCGCGCCCGGCACAGCGCTCAACAGATCGCCGAGAAGCGCGCGGTTGTCGCGCTGGTCGAGGTAGAAGCCGGTCTTATGACCACCCTGCACATTGACATAGAAGCGCTGCCCGTGCTCCAATACCTCTATCCGGTCCGGCGGTGCATCGCCACACAGCACACCATGCGCCAGCCCCAGGCCCTCCTTGACGCGCACCTCGGCGTCGCTCCGCTCATAGATACCCGTCGGCGTCAGCATCTCATCCAACAAGCGCGCGAGCATCGCCTTACGCCGCTCGATGCCGAGGGTGAGCGCCTGCAAAACCAGATGATCGCCGTAACGGTCCACAATCAGGCCGGGCAAGCCGTCGCTTTCGGCATTGACGAGCCGGTACGCGGTAGTTTGGGAGTCATGCGCGAGGGGAGCACGCGCATTGATGGCGCGCGCCAGGCGTGCCTGCCACCACGCCGCATCAATGGGTTCGTCGAGCTGCCAGCTCAGCAACCGCACCCGGATTTGAGAGCGGGGGTTCCAATAGCCGAGCGCGAGCGGGTGTCCGCCGGAGCCGAGCAGCGTCACGATGTCACCGGGCGCGGGGCTGCCCTTGACTTGCGAGATCGCCCCGGAGAAAACCCAGGGGTGCCGATTGCGCACCGGTTTATCCCGGCGCGGCTTGAGGATTACGGTGGGATTTAGTGTAGTTTTCATCGCGCTATTATACAACCTTCAGATGCAAACGCCCGCCTCTGGAAAACAAAGCCCGCAGCGCGACAGCAAACCAAGCTCGTCCCAGGAGACATTGCCGTAAGTGTTCTTATCGGGGTGCCGGGCACTTTTTTTGAGGGGGAGGTGGCGCAAAGCAGGGCTATACCCGTAGCGACTACGTATGAGCAATCGCTGGCCGGTGGGTGGCTGATCGCCGGGACAGACTGATGTGAGTAGTGGTGTCGGATCGCACTTTTCGGACTTTAGATCAGGATGTTGTAATCGGCAAAGTGGCGGTGATCGTGGTACCTTCGTTGGGGGCAGACCAGATGTGGAGACGCCCCCCCACCGCATTTGCACGCAGCTGCATATTAGAGAGACCGTGGCCGATAACCGTTTCGGTATCTCTAGCATCAAAGCCGGTGCCGTTATCCTGGACGGTCAGGGTGACGTGGCCCCGATCTAAGCGCCGCACCTGCACGCTTAGCGTGCTTGCCTCGGCGTGTTTGGCCGCATTCGCCAGCGCCTCTTGTACGATCAGGAACAGAGCGGTGCTGGTTGCTTCGCTTAGTTCATCCCCGATAGTCGCGGGGATGTCTAAAGTAATATCCACCAACGTATTTGCACGGAACTCCTCGACTACACGCTGCAAGCTCCCTAACAGATCATACGGGAGCATCCTTTGGGGACGAAGGTCGAGAATATAGTTGCGGATGTCGCGGATGATCTGATTTAGGCCGTCGATAGCGCGCTGGATGCGGTCGCGCGCCTCGACCGGGGTATGCGCGGCTTCGTCGAGCAGCATCGCGCCGTGCTCTAGGGTCAGGCCCACAGCAAAGATCGACTGGATAATGCCATCGTGCAGGTCCATGCCGATACGTTCGCGCTCCTCCAGCACGGCGAGACGCTGCACCTGTTGGTACAGCTTGGCGTTCTGGATCGCCACCGCTGCATATGCCGCCAGCATTTCGAGCGCCTGTTTATCGGCTTGGCAGAATTCGTCTGCGCCGATCTTATCGGCAAGATAAAGCATCCCCATGATCCGGCCCCGCGCAATGATCGGCACGCCCAAGAAGCTGTTGACGTGCAGGTTTTTCGAGGAAAACCCCACCGTTTGGGCATACTCTTTCATATCGCGCAGCCGCAGCGACCGACCAAGCTCGGCGATGTCGCGCAAGAACCCTTCGCCGGTGGGCCAGCGCGTCACATGCGAGACGTCAGCCTCGC
>CAZJBO010000215.1:0-5167 GCA_964544075.1 uncultured Anaerolineae bacterium | reverse complement strand
TGGGGATGGTGCTTTTAATGCTGATGGTCGGCGACTGGTTCGCGCTTCGTGCTTATTGGAAAAGCTGGGACCGGGCGCGGGTGAGAGGCTTGTTGATGGGCGCTCTCGTGGGGGTGGTCGCCGGCGCGCTGCTGCTGGGCGTGCTGCCGAGCGTGTGGGCGCTTTGGCGCGGCGGACGCGATATATGGGAGGGATGGCGCACGGGCCAAGCGCCACACGTCTATGTGTTCGTCTTGTTTGCCAACGCGCTCATCATGCCCTTCGTACCCTTCTCGACCTATCGAGAACCGCTGGGCATTCTGCGCTTTGTGGTTGGCTTGGTGATCGCGGTAGTGCTGTACGGTGCACAGCGGCGCGCGCACCGTCCGCTGAACTACAGCTTGCTCTGGGCAATAACAATCATCTTTGCACTGAGCTACATTTTTGCATAGTCTGCGGCCAAGTGCGCACAATCGGGGCCAAAGGGGAGGCGCTCATGGGTGAGGGAAGCCCAACACCGACAAACAATCTGCTCGACCGGACGATTGAGCTGGGCGTACATGTCTTGCGCAACGTGCTCCCCGCCCGCCTTACCCGTGAGGTCATATCGCAACGCTTCGACATCAGCGGGCCAACCGTAGTCTTCGTCAAAGCCGAGGGCGCACAGATCAGCGTGCGGCGGCGGCCCGGCAGCACAGTGCAGCTCGACGCGCGCCTGTACATAAGTGCAGGCCTACAGGTCGCCACACAGCAAGACGAATCCGGCATATACATTGTGCTTTTGCGTAAAAGATTGGTGGGGGCGGTCTCGCGCAGCAATGTGCGCCTATCTCTGCCGCCGGAATGCACACTGGTCGCCGACCTTGTGCACGGCAACCTACACCTTGACGATATGAGCGGGCAGTTTACGATACCGGGTATAGTGGGTAAATAATGCGTGGTCGGCGGCTATGCCGGGCCGGTTTGAGTGGCTTGTCTCCGCGCGTGGCGGACCAGGTTCCGCACACGCAAGCCGAGCGTCTGGATGTCGTAAGGCTTCGTCACATAATCGATCGCGCCCATCTCTAGCCCCCGCAACATTTCATCGCGTTCGTCACGGACTGTGAGGAAGAGCACAGCAGTATGCTGGGTCGCGGCGCGCTGATGCATCTGCTTGAACACTTCAAAGCCATCGATGCCCGGCACGAGGATATCCAATATCGCGACGTCGGGTGGGGTCGCTTCGGCAAGGCGCAGTGCATCTTCACCGGTGAAGGCCAACGCCACATTGTAGCCCTGGCTTTCAAACCACACGCGCAATAAATCTGCGCTATCCCGGTCGTCTTCCAAAATCAGAATACAACCCTGTTTGTCGTTTAATACATCCATCACTTCTCACTCTCAAGCGGACCGTTGTATTTTAACGTCTAAGGTCATCAAAGACACCTGGGAGGTTTCGCCGCCGTCGCCTTCGATCGTAAGGTAACCTTGCTCATAGTCTACGAAACTATAGAACTTCTTGACCTCGTTGTCGAACCGCTCCACGATGCGCTCGGCGATAGATACGACGCGGTCGTCTTGTGTGATGAACACAAAGCGTTCGGTATCCCGATGGCCGATGAAGTCATCATCGTCGCCCAGCTCTTCCGAGACCTCGGAGAGCAAATGTGCGGTGAAGCCTAAGACGTTATCGGCAGCGATAAAGTCGTAACGTTCGCGGAAGGCGGCGAAGTTTTGTATCGATATCTCCAGCTTAGCCCAGCTATCCTCATGCGCGAGCTGTTGTATCCGTTCTTGTAACAAGCGCCCGGTAGGTAAACCGGTGCGCGGCTCGGTGAGGCCGTCGCGCTCGGTGCGTGCGATCGCGTTACGCACACGCAAAGCCACGATATCGACGTCAAACGGTTTGATTATAAAGTCGTCTGCGCCGGCCTTCAGCAGATTATGTTGCATCAAGGATTCGCGCGCCGAGGAGATAAACATCACCGGTATATGTGCGGTGCGGGGGCGGCTGCGTATCCAGCGAAGCAAGTCTATACCATCGGCATCTTCGAGGCAAACGCCGACGATGACCAGCGAGGGCAAAATGCGGTTGGCCGCCTCCTGCCCACCGGTCAGGGTCGTGGTGATCTCGACGGCGTAGCCCAGCTCACCGAAGAACGCGCCCAACGGTTCGATCACATCAACGTCGTCATCTACGATCAAAATGCGGTGTCTCTGTCTGCGGTTGCTCATGTTGCTTAATCCAATATAGCCTCTACGCGGAATTGTCCGGCCTCGTGCCGAGGCGCATTCGCCAAGATTTCCGCACGGGGTAAAGACGGCTTGGCCTCATCTGCGCGCAATACATTTTGTAAATCCAATACCGAAGCAGTTGCCGATATATCTTCAGTGTCGAGCTTCTGCAGAGACTCGAAGTAGACCAGGATGTCCGACAGCTGGCTCTGATACATAGCCTTCTCGTCCTCGTTCAGGTCCAGCTTGGCAAGCTCTGCTACATGTTCCACATCTTGGCGGCTAAGTTTCACGCTCTTTTCTCCAGAAATGTCAGGAATCTATCATCTGTGGGCATTATAGCATTGTCGAACAAGCCGCGAAAGCGCCCACAGCGCGCGGGGGAGAGAAAGTTCGGGGATGCTTTCTCAGGTATGTTATAATTCTCACGCTTTGCATCAACGCCATTAGTAAAGGGCAGGTTTGTGAACACATCCCAGATGCTCCGCCTCTTCATTGCCATCGAACTACCCCCCCCTGTGACTGCCGCTCTACACAACCTTCAAACACAGCTCCAAGCGGTCACGCCGCCCGACGTCGTGCGCTGGACGCGCCCGGAGGCCATCCACCTGACGCTCAAATTCCTGGGCGACGTGCCGGCGGGCAAGCAAAGCGCGGTCGAGCAAGGCATCATCAAAGCAGCGCACAACCAACACCCTTTTAACCTCAGCATCGGGGGAGTGGGCAGCTTCCCAAACTCACGACACCCGCGCGTGGTCTGGGTCGGGCTGGGCGGCGAACAAGAGACACTGCACACGCTGCGTGATGCGGTCGAAAGCGCGGTCGCCCCGCTGGGCTACCCCACCGATAGGCGCCCGTTTAGCCCACACCTGACCCTGGGCCGGGTGAGGAGAAGCGTGCGGAAGCCTGACATCGCCGCGCTGGGCCGCGCGCTCGAAGCCGCAAAAGTCGATGCACCGGCACAGTTCCGTGCAGAGGGCATCAGCCTAATGCGCAGCAGGCTTCGGCCCAACGGCGCAGTCTATACTCAACTGGCATACATCAAGTTGGAGGCAGCAGATGGATAGACAAAAATTTATCGTCGCGGTGATCGGGGGCGCAGAGTGTAGCACGAGCGAGGAAATGCAAGCCGCGATGGTGGGACGCCTGCTGGCAGAGAACAACGCCATACTCATATGCGGCGGGCACGGGGGCGTGATGGAAGCCGCCAGCGGCGGGGTGCGTGCCGGCGGCGGGCTGACCATCGGGGTGCTGCCCGGCAGCTCACGCGATGCGGCAAACCCCTACATCGATATACCGATCGTCACCGGGCTAGGAGAAGCGCGCAACGCCATTATCATCAACTCCGCCGACGCCGTGATCGCAGTAGGCGGCGGCTATGGCACCCTTTCGGAGCTTGCCTTTGCGCTCAAACGCGGCATCCCGGTCGTGGGGCTAAACACCTGGCAGGCCCACGACCCTCAGCAAAAAGAACTCTCCATCATAGCGGTCGGCTCGGCAGAAGAAGCAGTCGAAACTGTGATGACAATGCTCGAAGCAAAATCAGACTAAAACGATGGATGCACCCATGCAAAGCCCCAAACGGCATTGGCTCACACACCCACGCCGCCCGCGCATCCGTCTGCGCACGATTATCAACAACCTCAACCACCCGCTCTTCGTCATGCTCCAACACTGGATCAATACCCGACACCCCATCTTCCGCCAAGTCATCAAACAACCTATCCCCATGCCCTCGCTTGAGAACATCGGCATAGACACCCCGACTACGCGCCGCATAGCATACTTTGCGGCCAAGTGGGGCGGCGCGCCCATAGGGTGCATATTGATGCCGATCTTCATCCTACTGCCGTTCTTCCCCTGGCTGTGGCGCATCCCTACCATCATCTCTACCGGGCCGCTCATAGCACATGAGGTCGAAAGACGCACCTGGTTCACCCTACGCAGCACACCTTACAACACCAAAGAAATCATCCAAGCGCTACACGCCGGCGGCACCTATCGCATAGCAGCAGTCTGGGCATATGTCACCATAGTGCGCACGGCGGTTGTTGGCCTCTTTATCATAATCATATTCATCCTCAGTTGGACACCAAGTAGGGATGGCCTCTCGCTCGCACCGGTCGAATGGGCCGCCTACCTCCTCTGCGCCCTCTACTTCATCTTCGAACCGCTGCTGGACACCGCAATTGACGGCATGGTGGCGCTGCTAGGGTCAACGATCGGCCAAACTCAGCTATCCAGCATAATCAACGCGATGTTGCTACGCATCACGCTGTGGGGGATACAGATCATAAGCCTGATATTCATCCTGCCCATCGCCAGCATGAACAACCTCTCGCCTCACCTCACCGGCAACATACCCAACCTCGTGTTTTTCGGACCGGCCCACGGTCCCGCGCTGGGGTTCAGCCCCGAAGCATCCATAGTCATGATCGTCTGTTTATCGGCCTTTCGTCTTATCTGGCTGAGCATCCTCACCGAACTGACCGCACGGCGGGCCGCGACCATCTAATCAAAATAGATGTGACGAACAGATGAGGGAACACCCCCGCGAGACAACTTGTGTTGTGTATGTAGGGACATGGTGATTATAATCAGGGCATGAAAGAACTAGCCCACGCCGCGCGCGCCCTCCTGAAATTAGAGCTTGCCGCCGAGCAGCAACAAGCCTTCGATACCTATGCTGCGTGCCTGTTGGAGTGGAACAAGCACACCAACCTGACCGCCATCACAGACCCGCCCGCGATTGCAACCAAACACTTCCTCGATTCGCTCACCCTCTTGCAGGCACTGCGCCCTACACACCACATGCGCGTGATCGACGTGGGCAGCGGGGCAGGCTTCCCCGGCCTGCCGCTCAAGATCGCCCATCCGTACATCAACCTGACCCTGGTCGAGGCAACCGGCAAAAAAACCCGATTCCTCGAACACCTGACCGGCTTACTCGGCCTGCACGACGTGAAGATCATCC
>CAZJBO010000214.1:0-5168 GCA_964544075.1 uncultured Anaerolineae bacterium | reverse complement strand
CCCCTACGTCGCATGTGGTTGAGTTCGGCAGACGTAGGGGGGCGGTTCGCCATACCCATTGCTTCATAACGGACATTGCCGTGCGGGAGGAGGTAGGCCACGTTGCCCGCGCCCCGACCGTCAAAGCGCACGAGATAGTCCCGCACGCTACACCAGTCCCAACCGCCGGGCAGCATGTCAGGATTGCCGTTGATGCCTTCGAGGTAGCGTCGCCAAAAGGGTTTGCTCGGCGGGGTGACGGGCGCATAAGAAAAGCCGTCTTGCCCTATGATCTCGGTGGTGACACCCTGGCGAATCTTGAGCGTGTGGCGCGGCTCGGCCAGCAACATAATGTCGGAGTGTGTGTGTGCGTCAATGAAGCCGGGGCATACCACGCGCCCGTTTGCGTTGATGATACGGCCCGCTCCGGCGCCGGACAGCTTGCCGATGGCAGCTATGCGCGCGCCGGTGATGCCCAAATCGGCGCGGTAGGCAGGGTTGCCGCTGCCATCAATAAGACGCGCATTGGTGATGAGGATGTCGAACAACGCTGAATGCCCCCGACGTGACCGCGCGATGTGATGCGATTATAACACCACGGGCTTTACCATGAGAGCACAGAGGTCACCGAGTTTTCTCTTCTTGCCCTGTGTTACTCCGTATCCCCTGTGTTAAAGTTTCCTCCAGGATGGGATGCACCCCAGGCTGGGCAGTTCCGGCATATATGCGCGCGGCGCGCGGGAGCAAGGAAGTGACCACCTCGTAGTTGATCGTCTCCCCCCACGCCGCGACCTCCTCGGCAGTGATCTGAGCCGCGCCTTGTCTGCCGATGAGCACCACTTCATCATCGCACTGCACGCCGGGGATGCCGGTTACATTAACCACAAGCTGATCCATGCACACCCGCCCGACAATGGGCGCGCGCCGTCCCTTGATGAGCACTGCGCCCCGGTTCGACATCAGGCGGTGATACCCATCGCCATAACCGACCGGCACCAGGGCGACCGGGGTAGGCCGGTCGGTGATGTATGTGCGTCCATAGCTGATGCTGGCCCCGGTCGGCAGCACGTGCACACGTGCAACCCGGCTCCGCAGAGCAAGCGCCGGGCGCAGCGTGCAGGGCAGGGCCATCTCAGAAGGGCGCAACCCGTATATGGCAATGCCGGGTCGCACCGCGTCGAGATGGCTTTCAGGCAAGGCGAGCGTGGCGGCAGAGTTGGCGGCGTGCCGCATCCTGATGCTATACCCGGCAGCTTGCACCGCCTGTAGCACGTCCAGAAAGGTGGCGAGCTGCTGCCGGGTGTAGATGCGGTTCTCGGTGCTGCGTGCATCGGCGACCGCGAAATGTGTGAACATGCCTTCAACATCCAGGGCGGGCAGCGTTGATAGCTTCGCTAGAAAAGGCAGAACCGCGCGCGGGGGAAGGCCAAAGCGTCCCATGCCGGTATCCACCTTGACGTGCACGCTTACCTTGCATCCGTGCGCCTCGGCGCGCGCCGCGAGAGCATGGGCGATCTCTATCTCATTGACGGTGACGGTAAGGCCAAGACCGACCACTATATCGGCAGCCTCGCATGGAGTGTAGTTCATCACCAAGATAGGCGCACCAATCCCGGCATGGCGCAGCGCCACCGCCTCCTCGACCCGCGCCACGGCAAGGCGTTCCGCCCCGGAGCGGAGCACAGCGCGCGAGACTTCGACCGCACCATGCCCATAGGCGTTTGCCTTGACCACGGCGATGAGCGTGACGCCGGTTCCGACGTGCTGCTTGAGCACACGGACGTTATGAGCGATTGCATCTAGATCAATCGCAGTATAGGTAATGGGCAATATGGTCACCGGATACCTTTATACAACAGGTGAGCGAATATCGGCGTGCAGATCGCGCGGGGCACAGCTCATTGTATCGCCTCGATGGTATAGCTATATACCGAAGGCTGCGTCGTGGCGGGCGCCAACCCTGCTATCACGATGACCACTTCTCGCATCCCGTCGAGCGTGACATCTTGTGTCACGCTCACGCCATCGTCGGGGCCGAGAATGCGCGAGACGCGCGTGGTCCCATCGTTGTCCACCTCGATCACCTGCACTACAAAGCGCTGCGGCAAGACATTGTCGTGCCAAACCCAACCGGCGCTCTCCCAATCGCTCGGCCCCGCCTCGAAGTCTTCGGAATAGCCAATCTCCGGTATCGCCACATCGTCAACCGCAAAACCATGCTGAAGGGTGGCATCATCGGTGATGTACTCAAAGCGCACCATCACCTCTTGCCCGACGTAGGGCGTCAGATCGATGCTCTCGTGTATCCAGCTTGCATCGCCGTTGCTTTGCCCGGTATAGCCGGGGCCGTAGGCAGCATCATGTGGGTTGTCGGTGGTGCTGTGCGGCGTCGCCAGGATATCCCAGCTCGTACCGCCGTCGGTCGAGACGGTGACGTAGCCATAGTCCCACAGCGCTTCAATGTAATACCAGGTCCAGTATGTCAAAGTCGCGCTCTCAACCCCGCTTAGGTCGAAGGTGCGGGTAAGCGTGGTATCACTCTCGTCAAAGCGGTTGCCCCAATACATATAATCACCGCTGTGTGCCGTGGTGGGTAGCAAACCGACGGTCGGTGCGCCGTCAAACATGAAGCGCACACGTCCCTTGCCTTGCAGCCGGATGTAGTTTGCGGCGTATTGTGGCCATGCTTCTTGCTCTACCCTGACCGGGAAGGTATTGTAAGACTGCGTGGGAGGGGTTGTGGGAAGGTCGGGGAGGAGGGTATACACATAGCGACCATCGCCGGCGGCGGGATCGTTGAGATAGTTGGCGATGATCCAGTCGGCGAACAAGTCGTCGGCGCCGACCGGCGCACCGGTCAACGGATCGGTAGCCCCGATGCTGTGCAGCGCGTTATCTACCCCGACCATGCCGTTTGCCTCCTCCGCCACCACCGCTATAATCGCCGCCTCGCCGAAGCGATCTAGCATGTAGGTGAAGAAGGCGTGCCCGGCCCCATAGTGCTCTCCCCCCATGCTATCTTCCGGCCAGTCGGTGAGCTGAGTCGCGGCGGTTGTCATAAAGGTGGGGATATATCCAAATGAGTTGAACCCATTCAGCAGAGTCGAAAGCTCCGAGAGGCCCTCGTTGACCCACGAATCCTCGTTGGTGTCCACGGCCCAGTGAATCATGTGTTGAAATTCGTGCGCGATGATCTTGTCGAAATAGTCGGTGCCGATAGAAAACGCTGTGTTGGGTGCGCTCATTAGGAAAATCTCGGCCTGATTCGAGCTTGGCACCGCCTCACGGGGATAGGAGCTGCTGCTGGAGAAATAACCGGCAATGCTGTTGCCGAGCTGCTCGGCGATGAGGATATAGATATGAGGGTCGTTATCCACGCCCGGTGACCACTCGCTGCCGAAGTAGTGCCGGGTGGTGGGGTAGATTTCTTGCTCGAAGCGCTGTGCGGAGCGCGCCAGACCGTCGGGGTCTAGCGAATAGCCATCCTCAAGCCACCAATAGCTATGCTCGGTGACAAATACCAGCTCCGCCGTGATGGTAAACTGCTGGTCGGTATCGGAGTTATCGACGACAAACTCGCGGCGGTCACCGACCGTGTAGGTTGGGGGTGAAGCATCAATGGTGCGCGGGATGTCCGCCAGGCCCCAGAAGCGTTCGGCCAACTCTATACGATCACGCACAGGCACATAGGTATCAAGCAAGCGCTGCGCGGTTGCGTCGGGCGCTTCGTCGTGCTCTTGCGCGGTCGCAGCGTGGGGGACAAGGAGCAGAGCCAACACGAGGACAAACAACAGCTTCTTCACAATTACCTCCACAAGATTTATATAGTTTTGCACAACCATTGCCGGGGTTATCCCCAAGCTATCCACAGTTTATCACAGGGCACTAGCCGGGCTTGCGCGCTTTGATGCACAAGTTCACAGTGGCGCGCCCGGCAGGTTCGTTCATCACGTTCGGGCGGTCGAAGAGATTGAACAAAGCCAAGCCCAGGTTGACCGGGTTTAGCAAACAGCCCCGTCCCGCGCGCGTTTCAAAGGCGGTACGGTCGGCAACAGACGCCATGCGCGCCGGCAACCGTCCGCTTTCGAGCAGGGGCTTGCCCAGACCATAGACGATGTTGTGGATAAACGGGAAGGCATAATGCGTAAACGCGCGCGCCTCGTCTACATGTAACCCGGCATCCAGCACCACTTGACGCAGCTTTCCGGGCGTGTATAGGCGCGTGTGGTTGGCCCATATGCCGGCGAACGGCCCACGCCGGATATGCCGTCCGGTGAGTGCTTCTAGCGTCTTGTTGATCGGGTCCCACCAGAACGGATAGTTTGCGTTCGGCACGGTGATGGCGATCAGCCCGCCGGGGCGCAGCACACGGCAAACTTCGCGCAGACATGCCACATCGTCGTCCACATGTTCGAGTATCTCCGAAAGCACCGCTTTATCAAAATACGCCTCGGCAAAGGGAAGGTGTTCAAGGTTGGCGTTGGTTAGTGTAATATCGGGCAGATGCCCGACATTGTGCCATGCTTTGCGGATGATTTTTGGGTCAAGCTCCAGCCCAACCAGCCGACAGCGACTCACGTAGCGGAACATGTTCAAGTAGAAGCCGCGACCACATCCCCCGTCGAGGATGCGGTCGTCGTCTTGTGGGTCGAGCCACTCGAAGATGGTGCGGACGCGCCGTTTGAAGGCCATATCAGCCTCGTTGCGGGTCATCAATTGGAGGCTTTGTTCGTCAATCACACAGGGTTTCTTCCTTCAGAATTTGGCATATCAACTATCGGTCTTCGGCCCAACCCAACGCTGCAAACAAGCTCTGGGCTGCGCTCTGTGGGTCATCCTGGCGCGCCAAAACCCGTGTCACTGCCGCGTCGAAGGCCGCATCGCCGATGCGCTGCACTGCAAGCGCCACAAGGCCCTCGCGCAGCCGCTGCATGATCTCCGCCTCAACCTGAGCGCGTGCGCGTTTGTCGAGCGCGCCGCTCGTGTGCAAATGGCTGCGATGCGCGCCGATGGCTGCTTGCAGCGCCGCGACGCCTTCGCCGGACATGGCAATGGTTTCGATGATAGGGGGCTGCCAAAGCACCGGAGCGTCGGCGGCAGGGTGCGGCGCGGTTTCGAGCATAGCACGGAGCACGTTCACGGTAGCCTGGGCGCCGGGACGGTCGGCCTTGTTCACGACCAGTATGTCG
>CAZJBO010000213.1:0-5168 GCA_964544075.1 uncultured Anaerolineae bacterium | reverse complement strand
GCCGTCGATGTCACCGTAGGCGACCGCCCCGCCGTGCGCTATAACCCGGTCGAGGACGTTTGGGTCGGGCGCGCCGGCACCCTCTTGGGCCGCACCGCCAACGCCAACTTCGTCTATGTCGAGATGGACAGCCTATCCACCGGTTGGCTGCCAGCCGAGGTCGTGGTAACCGACTTCCCGCTGCTGCGTCTGCCGGTCGAGCGCGAGGTTGCAATCAACCCGCCCGCCGAACCAGACTTCACCGTCACCATCGAAGTCACCGTGGGCGACCGCCCCGCCGTGCGCTATAACCCGGTTGAGGATGTCCAGGTCGGGCGCACCGGCACCCTCTTGGGCAAGACCGCCAACGCCAACTTCGTCTACGTCGAGATGGACAGCGGCACAAAGGGCTGGCTCCCGGTAGAAGTGATCGAAAGCGTCTATCCCCCCACCGCACTACCAACGGTGCGCGAAGTTGAGATCAACGGACCGATGGCAGCAGACTTCACCATCACCATCGAAGTCACCGTAGGCGACCGCCCCGCCGTGCGCTATAACCCGGTCGAAGACGTCCAGGTCGGGCGCACCGGCACCCTCTTGGGCAAGACCTCCAACGCCAACTTCGTCTACGTCGAGATGGACAGCGGCACAAAGGGCTGGCTCCCGGTAGAAGTGATCGAAAGTGACTTCCCCCCCAGCGCGCTGCCAACAGTGCGCGAAGTCGAGATCGTCGCACCGGAAGCCTTCACCGCAACCGTGGTCGCCGATACTCCGCTGCGCACCGAGGCGCATGAAGCGCTCGGCGAAGATATCGAAACTTTGCTCGAAGGCGAGGAAGCCGTGGTCTTGGGCGCAAGCCGCGCCGGTAACTTCATCTATGTCGAAACCATCACCGGCGCAAAGGGCTGGGTCCAGGTCGCCGATGTCGAGCTGAGCCAAGACCTGCGCATTGCCCCGGTCGAGCGCTCCGGCCAGGTCGAGATTGTCGAACCGATGGAAGCAACCTTCACCATGACCAATGACGGTGTGGTGCTCGACGCTGCACACAAGGTGCTCGGCAACCCGGTAGAGACAGTCTGGGCCGACCGCACCGGCACCCTCCTGGGCAAGACCCGCGCCGGTAACTACTACTATGTCGAGACCGACACGGGCGCGAAGGGCTGGCTGCACAACCGATTCATCGAAACCAGTTTCCCCATCGAACGCTTGCCCGTGTATCAGTCAGGGTCGGAAGATGTCGAGATCGTCGCACCGCCAACCGCTACGTTCACCATCCCTGCCGACGCCGACGCAGTGTTGCGCAGCCAAGCGCACGAAGTGCTCGGTGAAGTCTTGGAGACGCTGGCAGAGGGTCGCACCGGCAGCTTCTTGGGTAGAAGCAGTGCGGGCAACTACTACTATGTCGAGATGGACAACAGCGCAAAGGGTTGGATTGCACAGGATATGGTAGAAACCGAATATCCAACCAACGTGCTGCGCGTGATGAAATCTGGCGAAGTCGATGTCCTACCGGCGGGTAAGGTCACATCGGCAATCGGCCTCAACATGCGTTCCACACCTTCCACAGAAACCGAGGATAACATCGTCGTAGCGTTGGCTTTCAATTCCTACGCTGGCTTGCTGGCTATCTCGCCGGACGGTGAATGGCTGTACGTGCGCGCGGATGGCAACTCAGGCTGGGTTTCGGCTGATTTTATCAGCACCGAATACGATATATCGACCCTGCCTGTGATGGACCCCGCCTCAACTACGGATGAGGGCGAGGGAGAGAGCGACTGAGCGCCCGAAGGGGTTATCTCTTTGGGGCGCTGCCCCAAACCCCGTAAGTATCCATGAAAAAGCAGGCCACCCTATTTGGGTGGCCTGTTCGCTTTGTAGGTAAAGGCGTGCCGGCTATGCTTCTGGGCCATAAACCGCAGCTGAGCAGTTACGCGCCGCCCGACTCAAGGATTCTCTTGAGATTAGCCAGCCCGACATCCCAGTCTTCCTCGTTCTTCCTCTCGATGACGATCTTGTTTGCCAGCTTGCCGAATATGCCGCCGGGGGTTTCGTATTCGACATGGACGACCAATTCGGTTGCGCCCGTGCCGGTGGGCACAAACTTGAAGTCAAAGGTACAGGTAATGCCGGTAAGCACCTCGATGTTCAAATGCTCATTAGGCACGAAGGCTTTCACCTCATGCTCCCCCGCGATTCTGATCTTCATCATCTGATACACATAGCGCGACCTCGACCCCAGCTCGGTGGGTGCGGGGGTGGTGCGCTCCTGCTCCTGCATGGGCGGCCACCATTCGGGCATACGTTCTGGCTGATTGGCAATAAACTCAAAGACGGTTTCGGGCGGCACGTTGATAACGATGGTCTTATCGACGACTGGCATGACATTCCCTCCATAAGTGCCCGGCGAAGGTTAGAGATAGGCTTGACAACGTTAAGGCTTCATCCAATATTATACGTCGGGTGCGGACAGGGTCAAACTGCCGAATTCCGGAGAGGAGGAGCATAGGCCGACGATGGGAAGGCCGAGCGCCTCTACAGACGACACACAAAGATATAGTCGCCGGTCGGCGACCGATTGCGTTACCATATGGGCGAGAATACACAACACAGGGAGATATTCCATTGGCAACCCTGCAAGGTCCCGAACGCGCCGCCTATGTCCAAGCTATGTTTGGGCGCATAGCGGGACGCTATGACCGCATGAACCGCCTCATGACCTTTGGCCGAGACCGCGCGTGGCGACGCTATGTCGTGGAACAAGCCGCGCTCCCGCCCGGTGGACGGCTGCTCGACGTAGCAATCGGCACAGGTGATATCGCGCTGGATGCGCTTAGCATTGACGCCAACCTGCAAGCCGTCGGGGTCGATTTCAGCGTGCCGATGATGCGCACCGGACAAGCCCGCACCGGCGGCACGCGCATACAATGGATACAAGGCGACGCGCTGGCCCTCCCCTTCCCTAGCGCAACCTTTGACGCGGTGACCTCTGGTTACCTAATGCGCAACGTCGTTGACGTGGCGCGCGCCTTCGGCGAGCAGATGCGCGTGGTGAAACCGGGCGGGCGCGTGGTCTGCCTGGACGCAGCACCGCCGCCGCACAACCTGCTATATCCATTGGTCATGGTTCACATGCGTTACATCATCCCGCTGTTGGGCCGATTGATCGCCGGGGATAGCGCAGCATACAACTATCTGCCAGAGTCGGTGCAGGCATTCAAGACACCGGAAGAACTCGCGGCGGTCATGCGCGCGGTCGGGCTGCGGGAGGTGCGGTACAAACGATTTATGTTCGGCACGATGGCGGTGCATGTGGGGGTTAGACCAGCTAAATGATGAACAGAGGGGGCGTACATGGACACTAATAGACCCAACATCTCAAAGCGCCGGGCGTGGGTGATGGCAGCGCGCCCCAAGACTCTCCCCGCTGCCGTCGGACCGGTGGCGGTCGGCACGGCGCTCGCCATCCATGCCGGCAGCTTCGCAGCGTTGCCGGCGCTGGCGGCGCTGACCGGTGCGCTGCTGTTCCAGATCGGCGTGAACTTTGCCAACGACTACTTCGACTACACGAAGGGTGTGGATGCCGAGGACCGGCTAGGACCAACCCGTGTCGCCCAAAGTGGTCTCATCACGCCGGGCGCGCTGCGCACCGGCATTGTGGTGGTGCTGGCGCTGGCAGTTTTGGACGGGCTGTATCTGGTGACGGTGGGCGGCGCACCCATCCTGGCGATCGGGCTTGCCTCAATCATGGCGACGCTGGCATACAGCGGCGGGCCATACCCGTTGGCTTCGCACGGGTTGGGCGATTTGTTCGTCTTCTTGTTCTTTGGGCTGGCGGCAGTCTGCGGCACATACTATGTGCAAGCACATACCATCACAAGCACCGTGCTCGCAGCAGCGGTGCCGGTCGGGGCGCTGACTACGGCAATCCTGGTTGTCAACAATCTGCGCGATATCAAGAGCGACCGGCGCGCCGGTAAGCGTACGTTGGCGGTGATGCTCGGCGCGGGCAAGACACGCCTTGAGTATGCGGGTCTGGTCACGGCGGCCTATCTTATCCCCGGCGCATTGTGGGCAAGCGGTGCGTTCGGGGTATGGGTGGCGCTGCCGTGGGGATCGTTAGTGTTGGCATGGCGGGCGATAGCTGCGATCTATCGCGTCGAAAGCGGGCCGGAGTTTAACCGGCTGTTGGCCGGTACGGCACAACTGAGCTTGATCTTTAGCGTGCTGTTTGCGATTGGGTTAGTGTTGTAAAGAGGCTGCGCGCGACCTTTTCGATGTTTCGTGGAACTAGAATTGACCAACCATACCACTTGCGCTATCCTCACTCCATAACCGAGAACACGTGGCCACAGGTAAGACACACATGACCAAATACGAGGCCGTTATCGGCTTAGAAACCCACGCCGAACTGCTCACCCACAGCAAGATGTTCTGCAGCTGCACCGTGGTCGATAGCACCACCGCCGCCCCCAATACCCACACCTGCCCGGTCTGCACCGGGATGCCCGGCGTGCTGCCCGTGGTCAACCGACAGGCGGTCGAGTTCGGTATGATGGTAGGGCTGGCGCTCAACTGCGAGATCGCCCCCTTCAACATCTTCGCACGGAAGAGCTACTTCTACCCCGACCTCCCGAAGGGTTATCAAATCAGCCAATATGAATACCCTCTCGCGGTTAACGGCTGGGTTGATATCGAGGTGAACGGAAAGACCAAACGCATCGGCATCACGCGCGCACACCTTGAGGAAGATACCGGCAAATCGACCCACATGGACGGCTACAGCCTCATAGACTTCAACCGCGCCGGTGTGCCGCTCTTGGAGATCGTCACCGAGCCGGATTTGCGCTCTGCCGAGGAAACCGAAGCCTTCGCGCGGAAGCTGCGCAGCATCTTGGTCTACCTGGGTGTGAACTCCGGCGATATGTCGAAGGGCGTGCTGCGCATGGAGCCAAACGTGAGCGTGCGTCCCACAGGCAGCACAGAGCTACGCACACGCACCGAGGTCAAGAACCTAAACAGCATCCGCGCGGTGCGCATGGCCAGCGATTACGAGATCAAACGCCAGATAGAGGTGTGGGAGAGCGGCGGCAGAGTGGAACAGGTCAACATGGGTTGGGACGAAGCGCGCAACCGCACAGTGGTGCAACGCAGCAAGGAGAGCGCCCAAGACTATCGCTACTTCCCCGAAC
>CAZJBO010000212.1:0-5191 GCA_964544075.1 uncultured Anaerolineae bacterium | reverse complement strand
ATTGCGCCCCCCGGTTTGTTTGTTCGCAGTGAATAAGCACATTGTAACCGCTCCACGCACAGCACACAATCGCGCACCACCCTTCCCGCTCGGCGATATATCTGTTAGAATGATGGGTCGAAGATTAGATGCATTGCTACAGCTCGTGAAGGGAAACATGCTATGGGCCTAAAAATTTACAACATGCTCACGCGCCAAAAAGAAGACTTCGTACCGCTACACGAAGGCCGCGTGGGGATGTATGTCTGTGGTCCTACCGTACAAGACTACGCCCACATCGGGCACGCGAAGACCTACGTGACCTTTGATGTGGTGACGCGCTATCTGCGCTATATCGGCTACGATGTGTTGTATGTGCAGAACATCACCGACGTTGGACACCTGCTCGAAACCGGCGAAGACCGCATTCTAAAGAAGGCAAAGCAAATCCAGGCCAAGCCGATGCAGATCGCCGAGACCTATACGCGCAGCTATTTTGAGGACATGGCCTCGATCGGTGTGCTGCCGCCCGACATCTCGCCGCGCGCCAGCGGGCACGTGCCAGAACAGATCGAGATGGTGCAATGCCTGCTCGACAAAGGCCATGCCTACGTCTCGGAGGGCAACGTGTACTTCGACGTCACCTCGGCACCCGCCTATGGCAAGCTCTCCGGGCGGCGCGTCGAAGACCAAGAGGGCGGCACGCGCGAGAGCGTGCGCGCCGATAAGCGACACCACGCCGACTTCGCGCTCTGGAAGAAGGCCGAACCCGAACACATCATGCGCTGGAACAGCCCCTGGGGAGAGGGCTTCCCCGGCTGGCACATCGAGTGCTCGGCGATGAGCCAAAAATACCTGGGCCAGACCTTTGATATCCACGGCGGCGGGATTGACAACATCTTCCCACACAATGAGTGCGAGATCGTGCAGAGCGAATGCTGCAACGGGGTAGACTTTGCAAGATACTGGATGCTGGTTGGGTCATTGACGCTCGAAGGCATCAAGATGTCCAAGAGTCTGGGCAACGTGCTCAGCATCAAGGACGCGGTGAAGAGATATCACCCGGAGGCGCTCCGCACCTTCATACTAACCGGGCATTACCGCAGCCCGGTAGACTTCACCGACGCGGCAATCGAATCGGCGTCGAAGGGCTGGGAACGCATCATGGGCGCGGTGCGCCTGACCCGTGCGCATCTGCGCACTGCCGAGGATACCGAAGGCGCAAACGCTTTCATTGAAACCATCGCACAGCACAAGGCACAGTTCATCGAGGCGATGAACGACGACTTCAACACTTCGGCGGGGCTGGCGGCGCTGCAAGAGATGACGCGCGAGGTAAACACACTGCTCAACAGCGGCGCAGATGTGGGGCGCGCAACGCTGGAAGCCATTGACGAGTTCTACCGCACGCTAGGCGGCAAGGTATTTGGCATCGTGCCGGATACTATCGGCTCCGGCGCGAACGCAGCGCGCGAGGAAGGGTTGATCCGCCTGCTGGCCGAGATGCGCGAGAAGGCCCGCGCCGAGAAGCAGTGGGCCACCGCCGATCAAATCCGTGACCGGCTGGCAGAACTCGGCGTAATACTCGAAGACCGGCCCGATGGGACGACATGGCGGGTAGATTGAGCGAGCTACCGGACGGCGCGGCGGGCGGGCAGGCGACGATACAGGGCCAAAATCTTGTCTGCCCGCCGTCAGCAACACTTCACATAGGACCAAATGGATAAAATACGCGGCTTTCTGCTCGATATGGACGGCACGTTCTATCTGAGCGACCATCTCCTGCCCGGCGCGCGCGCCTTCCTGGACTACGCAGCCCAAGCCGGCCTGCCGGTGCAGTTCCTCACCAACAACTCTTCCAAGAACGCCGCCGCCTATGCGCAGAAGATCGCCGCGATGGGCGGCCCGACGCTACCGGCAGCACAGATACTCACCTCCGGCGAGGCCACTGCACGCCATCTACGCGCACGCGCACCCGGCGCGCGCGTGGCGGTGTTCGGCACACCGGAGCTGATGCAAGACTTCCGCACGCATGGCTTTGTGCTCGATATGCAAAACCCGGCATACGTAGTGCTCGGCTTTGATACAAGCATCGACTATGCCCGGCTCACCCGGCTCTGCGACCTGGTGCGCGCCGGGCTGCCATACATCGCCACGCACCCAGACTTTAACTGCCCCATCGCCGGGGGCGGTTTTATCCCCGACATTGGCGCGATTATGGCGTTCGTCAAAGCTGCCACAGGGCGCGGCGCCGATGTCGTGGTCGGCAAACCGCACCGCCCCATCATCGACATGGCGGCGGAGCGCCTGGGGCTGCCCATAGATGCGCTGTGCATGATCGGAGATCGGCTCTATACTGATATTGCGATGGGGCAAGCCGCGCCTATCCGGACGGCGCTGGTGCTTAGCGGAGAGACAAAAACGCGCGACCTTGCCGAAAGCCCGTTCAAACCGGACTATGTCTTCGAGAATCTGGCGGCGGTCACGGCATATTTGGTGGGCGGTTGAGGCAGCGCCTGTGTCTCAACCGCGCCCGGCAGCGGCGTGATAAACTTGAAGCCTTCGGCACGGCCCAAGCTCTAAACTTATCGCCGTCAAATCATTAACGTCCCAAGCGAGATGACCTTGAAGCCTTCGGCATAGGTCAAGCCCACATCCTTGCCGCGCTCGCTGGCCCACGCACGGATACGCAGCCCGATGTCACGGCTCCCGACCTGGCTCTCATGCGCCTTGAGCGCGCGTATCTTTAGCTCGATTGTCTCGCTGATGTCTACATAGGCGTCGGCCTCATCCCAGGTATACACATAGACGTGCTGCACACTGTGGGGATACAGCCCTTCGTCCTCCAGCTCTGAGAACACCAGCGGCATAGCGGCTGCCGGGAAGACGGCATCGATGGCAGCTTGCCCAGCCGCGCGATGGTCGGGGTGGTTAATGCGTGACGTGCGGATAAAAACATCGGTGGGGTGCAAGGTAACGAGCGTATCGGGCTTGAAGCGGCGTATCTGGCGGACCAGTTGCTTGCGCAGCTCCAGGGTATTCGAGAGCAAACCGTCAAAGTGGCCGAGGAAGACCACTTCCTCGACGTCCAAGACTTGGGCAGCGGCGGTTTGTTCGGCGCGACGGATTTGGGCCGCGCGCGCGCGGGTGATGCCGGGCGTGGTGATGCCGGCATCACCATCGGTGCAAAGGACATAGCACACCGACGCGCCGGCGCGGGTCCAACGCGCGATCGTGCCGGCAGCTACGAACTCGATGTCGTCGGGGTGAGCCACAATTACCATCGCGCGGTCGGGGATGTAAGTGGCATAATTGGGTGGGTTGTCATTCATTTTGTATTCATCCGTTTCTGTCGAAACAACTTCTATTCTCCAGATCATGCGGGGTTGGAGCCGGGCAAAGGTGGATTTTGTATAAACTCTGTGTTAAGGGCAAACGGTTCGTTGCACGGAATCAACTTTTCGCATATGATTCTACTTGCCGGGCGCAATGCGCAGCCGCTATAGCGAATTGTAACACATCGCTGAACGCGCTCCAACCAAAAGCGCCAAAACGCACCTTTTACAAACTGCAGTTGTTCGCCTTACTTTGCGGGGGCTTCGCAGCCCTAGACCCGCAGCCTAAGCACAGCAAAACTTTGCTCGAATATTGCAAAACCTTAGCTTAGCAGGGAGCTTTTTTTATGCTAAACTCTGAGCAGTGGGCAATGTGTCAGCACTCCCCCCCACGACAGAAACACCGGGAACGGAAAAAGACCTTTTGCAGAACTGGAGGGGCATCTAAATGAGCGCATCACGCATCTTGTATATCGAAGATAATGAGTTTAATCGCTTGCTCGTCAAACGTGTACTGATGGCAGAGGGATACGAGATTCTTGAGGCTGAAGACGCCATCAGCGGGATCAAGATGGCACAGCGCGAGCTGCCCGACCTGATCCTTATGGACCTCCAGCTCCCCGAAATGGACGGCCTGACGGCGACGCGGCGACTGCGCGAGATTGAGGCGATGAAGGAAATACCGATCGTCGCGTTGACGGCTAACGTCATGAAGGCCGATGTCGAGAAGGCACGGGCAGCCGGCTGCAGCGGCTTCATAGGGAAGCCGATCGATGTTGATGTTTTGCCAGATGAGCTAAAAAAATACCTGAAGGAGTAGAAGGGAATGGGCAAAGAGGAACATATCCCCAGGGTCGAGCCGATTGAGCCGAGCGAAGCACATGTCTTGGTAGTTGAAGACAATGTGCCCAACTTCGTCTTGATCGCGCGCATGTTAGCCTTTATGGGCGTACAGCGCTGCGAATGGAAGACGTCGGGCTGGCAGGTGGTGCAGTTTGCCGACACGCTGCCACGCATCGACTTGATCCTAATGGACATCCGGCTGCCCTACGAGGACGGCTACCAAGCACTCCAGAAGGTGCGGGCCAGCCCTCGCCTAAAGGATACGCTTGTTGTGGCGGTCACTGCCGAGGCCAGCGAAGAACAGATGAACAAAGCGATAAAAGCAGGCTTTGATGGCTTCCTCGGCAAGCCGCTCGACCCTGACCGCTTCCCGAACCAGATTCGCCGCATATTGGCCGGTGAAGCGGTTTGGGAGTGGAAGTAGACAAAGGGGACGGCCAGGCGCCAAAGCGCGGATAAACGCTCTGGCGAAGTTCTATGCCCGACCGTCTGGGCCGATGCGCATAGAACCCCCGCATTCCCGGCCAAGTTAAACCACGCTCGGCGGCGTGAGGAGTTAGAGTATGAGCAAACGCAAACACAGTGCCGATGCGGAACGCCTATTAACCGAGGTGATCGACGCACTGACCGATGTTGGGAAGGGCAACCTGGCGCGGCGCCTGACACTGCCGGACGATGCACCGCACGGCGCAGAGCTGACCGCTGCGTTCGACGCCGTACTTGCCCGTCTCCAAGTTCCCTCCGACACCCCTCACGCCGACAAATCCGAACTCGTCCCCAAAGAAGCCGGCCTTTGCGATTCTGCACAATGCACGCTCTTCGCACATATCCAAGACGGCGTCTTCATAGTCCAGGACGGCAAAATAAAGTTCCTCAACAAAATCTGCGCCAACATGATGGGCTACACGGTCGAGGAGCTAACCGACCAACCTTTTACCACCATAATCGCGCCCGAAGACCAACCGCTGGTAGCAAGCCGCCACGAGCGCCGACTCGCCGGCAAGCCAATCATCGAGCAATACGCTTTCCGCCTA
>CAZJBO010000211.1:1020-5201 GCA_964544075.1 uncultured Anaerolineae bacterium | reverse complement strand
GTTGAAGAACGATATGGAGTTAAGCCTGGCGATATCGTTGGGGTCGAGCTTACAAATCGCGCTCTTTGTCGTGCCGGTATTGGTATTCATCAGCCTGCTCATGGGCGAGACGATGTTATTGATCTTCAACACCTTCGAACTTATCGCATTGATAGGCGCCGCGCTGGTATCCGCGCTAATCGCGCTCGACGGGGAGTCGAACTGGCTGGAGGGCGCGCAACTGCTTGCGGTATATGTGATTATCGGCATAGCGTTCTTTTTCCTGCCGGGCTGAGAGGGCAGCCGAGAGGGGAAGCATGGCTGCGGGCAGGAGATGACACTATCCGCAGCCGATTATTGTGCTATATTTCAGCGTCCGACACATCTTCATCAAACTCGAACGCTTCGCCATCAGGCTCTTGCTCTTGCTCCGGCGCATCGACCAGCTCAGCCTCCATCACGTCGTCATCCACGTCGTAATCGGGCGCGGCCACCGCTGCATCCGCTTCTCCCTCAGGCCAAGATTCGGTCTCCATCTCATCAAATATCGGCGGGATGTCGCCGCCCCGCATGGTGATGGTGCCCCGGATGAATGCACCGTCCTCGGTCGAGATAGAGCTGGCTTCAATATCGCCCCATACGCGCCCGGTGCGCAAGAGCTGGATACGCTGACCGCTGATATTGCCACGCACCGCGCCGGCAATGGTCACATTGGCAGCGATGATATCGGCAGTGATACATGCCTGCTCGCCGATGAGCGCGTTACCGTCGAGTTCTAGGTCACCGACGAACTTCCCTTCCAGACGCACGCTGCCGGGGCTTTTGAGGACGCCCTTAAACACCGTATCAGGGCCTAGCACGGTTTCGAACAAAACCGATTGCGGCGCTGGGGGCTGGATTTGCGGGATAGCTTCCTGTGAGGTCTCTTCAGGCTGTTGTTTGCCACGTCCAAATAGACCCATTTTTCTCTTCTCCTACAACATCGAACTGGGAGAGAATATACTTATGTTCAGGCAGGCTGTCAACAGCGGCGGGTAAAGCGCCATATGCGCGCACCCTCCCCACCTATAAGGCTGCGCACTTGGTTATAGAGGGGCGAGCCGATGGCCCGCCCCCTCCCCACGTCAGCTCCGCAGCGCCGCCCCGAACTTCTTCTTCAGCACCTTCACGATCTTAGCCCGCATCTTCGCCACCGCCTTGTCGGTAAGCGTTTGCTTGTCCGATTGGAAGGTCAGCGCATAGGCCAGGCTCTTCTTGCCCGCCGCGATCTGCTCCCCCGCATAGACATCGAACAAGCGCGCCGTGCGCAACAGCGGCGCCCCGGCCTTCATGATGGCGGCCTTAAGCTCGGCAGCAGGCAGATCGGCATCGACCACCAACGCGATGTCTTGATATACTGCCTGATAGCGCGACATCGGCACGACCTTGAAGGTCTCGTCGCGCATCTGCGGCTGGATGACCTCCAGATCAAGCTCGGCGGCGAGCACGGCCAGGCCATCGGGCAGCCCAAAGGCTTGACATACCAAAGGATGCAGCACACCGAAGACACCCGCCGGCACGCCCGCCACGCTGAACAGCGCCGCCCGCCCCGGATGGAAGGTGCTATGCTCTGTCGGGGTATATGTCACCTCCGGGAGATGTAACGCCGCCACAAGCGCCTCCACCACACCCTTCAGATCATAGAAGCCCAGCGGCTCCCCCGCGTCCTTTATGCCCCAGTCGGGCAGGCGGCGCGGACCGGCCATGACAATACCCAGGTGCGTCGGCTCGTCGGGGAGCGCCGCGCCCGCCACCGGCAGGAAGACTTTGCCGACTTCGAAGATGGCGACCCGGTCTCTAAAGCGCAAGTTTGCCACCGTCACATCGAGCATAGTCGCGAGCAAGGTATGGCGCATATCCACCTTATCCTGGCTTACGGGGTTGCTCAGCCGCACATAGGGCACATCGGGCCACCCCGATACCGCGCCCGGCGGCACCAACAACGCCTCGTGTGCTGCGGTGGTGAGCCGATAGTTGATGACCTCGCGCAGCCCGACTCCCACCATCAGGTCGCGGATGCGTTCTTCGCGCTCCAGCTTGACGTTCGCGCGTTGCGGCGGCAGCGCGTCCACTATGAGGGTGTCGGGGATATTGTCGTAGCCATAGACGCGCAAAATCTCTTCCACCAAGTCCGCGCGTGCGGTCACCGGATCGGCAGGGTCGATGTCGAGGCGATGCGGCGGCGTGGTCACGTGGACCAGCGCGCCCGCTTCCTTCACCGTGCAAGTGAACTCCAGCCGGGTTAGGATGTCTACAACCTGTGCCGCCGTGAAGGTGATGCCGCTCAGCCGGTTGACGACATCGAGCGGCAAGTCTACGGCAGCGACCGGCGCCGGTCGGGGGTATTGATCGATCATGCCACGCGCGATCTGCCCGCCGCCGAGCTGCCGCATCATCTCGATGGCGCGCGTGTTCGTGCTCGACGCCAGATCGGGGTGCACGCCCCGGCTAAAGCGCTGCCCGGCCTCGGAGACAATCTCCTTGCCCCGGTTGCGCTGCGCCGATAGGGTCTTGCGCAGATTGATGAAGTTCCAGCTCGCGACCTCCAACAAGACATTGCGGGTATCCGGCTGCACTTCGCTCTCGGCCCCACCGATGATACCGGCGATGCTCAGCACGCCGACCGTATCGCAGACCATCTCGGTAAAGCTGTCGAGTGTACGTTGCACTCCGTCGAGCGTCTCGATGCTCTCGCCCGGACGCGCGGGGCGCGTGATGATGGTCGGGGCCGCGCCGCCGGCCCGCCTTACCAGGAGGTCGTAATCAAAGGCATGGATGGGATGGCCGGTTTCGAGCATGATGTAGTTGGTCACATCCACCATGTTGTTTATGGCGCGCACCCCACACATCTTTAGGCGGCGCTGTACCCAATAGGGCGAAGGCTTAATCTCGATGTCTTTAATCAGGGTGAGGGTAAAGCGGGGGTTGAGATCGGGGTCTTCGATCTTGAGGAAGACTTGCCCCTCGATCGGGGGGCCTTCCATCACGCAGTCATACGAGGGGTAGTGGACCTCCTGCCCGGTCAGGGCGGCCAGCTCGCGCGCCACCGGGATGATGCCCCAACAACGCGCCAGGTTGGGCGTCAGGTCGATGTCCAACACCACGTCGCCCAGCACGTCTTGGGCCGGTGCGCCGACCGGCGCGTCGGGGTCGAGGATGATGATACCCTCGTGCAGATCGGAGAGGCCGAGTTCCTTCTCCGAGCAGACCATCGAGCGGTTGTCGATGCCGCGCAGCTTGCGGGGCTTGAGGATGGCGCGTGAGCCGTCATCCTTGTGCCCGTCATAGAGTTCGGCGCCGCTGAACGCGATTATGGCCTTTAGGGGTGGCTCTATCCGGCCCTTGCCCTTATAGGGGTGTAGGTTTGGCGCGCCGTTGACGCAAGGTTCCGGCGCATCGCCGCCGTAATCCACCATCGCGATGGTGAGGCGGTCGGCGTTGGGGTGGGGCTTCACCTCGACTATGGCACCCACCTTGACCCGCGCGCGGTCCCAGACCAGATGGTCGGCACGGGGGTCGTCGGAGGGCAGCCCGTAGTATTCGATCTTGTTGACCTCAAGACCGGCAAGGGTCAGACGTTCGGCAAGCTCCGGGATGGGGAGCGTAATATCTACATATTCTCTCAGCCAGCTTAATGGCACGCGCATAGCTTAACCTCTCTATTAGAACTGCTCCAAGAAGCGCAAATCGTTGCTCCAGAAGTACCGGATATCCTCGATGCCGTGCTTTAGCATCGTGATGCGTTCCGGCCCCATGCCAAAGGCAAAGCCGGTATAGACGGTAGGGTCATAGCCGCCGTTGCGCAATACGTTGGGGTGCACCATGCCGGCACCCGCGATCTCCAGCCAGCCGGTATATTTGCATATTCGGCAGCCCGCGCCGCCGCAGAGGATGCAATCCATATCGACCTCCATGCTCGGCTCGGTGAAGGGGAAGTATGATGCACGATAGCGTACCTTGCGCTCTTGTCCAAACATGCGGCGCGCGAACTCGGCGATCGTGCCCTTGAGGTCGGTCATGCGGATGTTGCGCCCCACCGCCAGGCCCTCGACTTGGGTGAACTGCACTTCCGAGCGCGCCGTGATCTGTTCGTTGCGATAGCACATGCCCGGCAGGATCACGCGGATCGGGGCGGGGTGATAATCGCGCATGGCGCGGATCTG
>CAZJBO010000211.1:0-1010 GCA_964544075.1 uncultured Anaerolineae bacterium | reverse complement strand
GATCACGTCGGGGGTTTCGGTGAAGAAGGTATCCTGCATGTCACGCGCGGGGTGGTGTGGCGGGAAGTTGAGCAGCTCGAAGTTGTGCGCGTCGTCCTCGACCTCACGGCTGCGGTAGACCTGGAAGCCCATATCGGCCCAGATCGTATAGAAGCGGCGCAGTGTGCGCGTGGTCGGGTGGAGACCGCCGGTGATCGGGGCGCGCCCCGGCAAGCTGATATCGATCGCACCGGATGCCAGACTCTTTGCCAGTTCGGATGCCTTGATCGCCTGCGCACGTTCGGCATAGGCGGCTTCGAGCGTCTGTTTGACGGCATTGACGCGCTTGCCGAACGCGGCGCGCGCTTCTTTGGGGAGCTGGCCGATGGTCCGGGACATCAAGGTCAAGCGGCCTTTGCGCCCGATATAAGCCAGTTCCCACACGCGCAGCGCGTCAGAATCGCCGGCAGATGCAAGCGCATCTTGTGCTTCGGTGTAGAGCGCTTCGAGTTTTTCGAGCATATTTCTTCCCTCCCGATTACGCTGTGTCGCAATCGTGTAAAAACAAAACGCCCATCCCGGTCAAGGGACGAGCCATAATCAACCCGTGGTACCACCCTGTTTGGCCGGATGCCACAGCATCGGCCCGCTCATGCCAACAGCAAGGATTGCGATTGGCCGCCCGGTTAACGGCAGGCGCCCGGAACGGACTACTTAAGCGCTCTGTGCGCTATATTCACCCGTCGGCTCAGGAGTGAACTTCGGCGGGGGCCACCCGGACACGGCTTGCAGTCTAGGGCCGGGTCTCCCTGAGCGGGGGCGGTGCCCGCGTACTTTTCTCCGTCAATGCCTTTGGTATTTTTATGCTAAGGGTAATTATCCGTACGCATGTCGGATTGTCAAGCCGGAGCGCGTGCTTCTGGCTCCCCTCGCCGCCTGAGGTTTCAACCCCAGGCTAATAGAAGCCGTCGGCTGCGCCGACCTTTGCCGGGGCGCTTCCCCTCACCCCCTAGCCCCCTCTCCCTCGCCGG
>CAZJBO010000210.1:0-5207 GCA_964544075.1 uncultured Anaerolineae bacterium | reverse complement strand
CCAGGGTGCTTACAAACAAACCAAACGCCGCGCCGAAGAGCACGATAGGCACAAGCCAGGCGGTATGTTTCGCTATGCGTTTCACGTTATCAGCACTCCCCCCACCACACTACAGCGCGGAGGGATTATAACGACTCGGTCCGGTCTGTCGAACCGGACGTACATTTACATTGTTTGTACGCCACAGTAATATGTTCGGTAAATGTGCGCTTTTGTACAACTTCGCCTAAAATCAATATAGGTAGCTCAGGGCAAATTAGCATCTTCCAACAGAAGTGCATGAATTTAGCGAAAGCGTAGAAATATGACGCGCTCAGATGTAATCCCACTACGCAGGCTGATAAAGCAACGTAAAGTCATCGCGCTGCTGCAAGACTTCGCAGCACTGATGCCGAAGAACGCGCCGGCACTGGTCGGGGCGGACGGACGGCTGTTTGCCCATGCCGGCGTCTGGCCCGGCGCAGCGGTGACGGAGATGCTGGCAGGCATCAGCAAGCCCAACAACACACCCGACTGCCCGTATCGCTATTATCGGCTGTGCGCCGATACACGCTTCTTAGGGGTGCTGGCGGTGCAGAGCGGCCCGGTCAACACTGCGCCACACCCCCTAGAGCAGGCGCTTTACCACAGCCTGGAACTGCTCTTGACCGAAGCGCTGGCGAAGCGCGACATCGCCAGCAGTACGCTTGACCGCTACCGGGAGCTTAACTTGCTATACCGGGCCGGCGAGACCATCGGCACCGCCTTGAACCCGGCGCTCATCCCAAAGATGCTGCTAGAAGAAAGCCAAAACGCGATCCAGATCGACGCAGGGGTTGTGTGGCTCTCGATGACGTCAAACGAGGAAAGCCCGGCGGTAAAAGCCAGCTTCGGCGCAGATGGCGCAGTTGCCACACTATATGAGCTTGTGTGTGGGAAGCTCAATGCGCTGCTGAGCAATGGCAGGCCTGCTATCATAACCGAGCTGCCGGGTCCATATAGCACGCTTCTGTGGGCGCCGCTGAGAACCGCCAAGCGTGTGCTGGGCTGGATTTTATTGGCGCGGACACGAAAGCAGCCCATCTTCACCGCCAGCGATGAGAAATTATTGGTGGCCCTGACCTGGCAATCGGCGCTGGCACTGGAGAACGCCCACCTGTTCACCCAAACCGACGAGATGCTCGCGCAGCGCGTCAATGAGCTGACGGCACTCCAGCGCATCGATCGTCAGCTCAACGAGAATCTGGATTATGGCCGTGTGCTGACACTCACTGCCGAATTTGCCGCCACGCACACCGGCGCAAAGCAAGCCTCTCTCCTCCTGCTCGGCAAGGAAAACGGCAGCTTCACGCTGGCGAGCCGGTATCCTTCGGAGCAGGCAGAGGAGCGCATCACCATTGACGATGCAGATACGCTGCTTACCCAAGTGATGGCCTCAGGCCGTGCGCAATGCGCCGAGCTTGAGGCGGACGGCGCGCTCTTTACACGGGTCTGTGTGCCAATCCTACGGGAAGGACGGCCCATCGGCCTACTTGATCTGCGCAAAGATGGCAGCTGTGCTTTCGATTCCGACGGCCTGGTCTTCCTCTCACAGCTCGCCGACCGCTCGGCGCTGGCGATCGACAACGCGATCTTGATCGAGAAGGTACAGGCGGCGAACAATGCCAAGACCGAGTTCGTGAGCATGGTCTCGCATGAGCTAAAAGTGCCCATGACCAGCATCCGGGGCTTCGCGGCCATGTTATCGATGGCGGGCACCCTAAGCGAGGAACAACAACGGTTCGTGAAGGTCATCATCAACAATGTAGACCGCATGAAGGTGTTGGTCAGCGACCTAAGCGACGTATCGCGCATCGAAAGCGGACGGCTGCATCTTGCGATCGCCGAGGCCGATTTTATGTGCGCGCTCAGAGAAGCAATAGAGGGGACTTGTGCGCAGATCAAGGCACGGGGGCACACGCTGTGCCAGGCAGTGCCGCCAAGCCTCCCCCCGGTCCTGATCGACCACAGCCGCACGGTGCAGGTTTTGGTAAACCTGCTTTCGAATGCCTATAAGTACACACCCGACGGCGGCACCATCACCATAACGGTAGAGGTGGAGCACGCGGCCTTGCGCTGCACAGTCGCCGATACCGGCATCGGGATGACGGAGGCGGAGCTGGCGAAGCTGGGTAACAAGTTCTGGCGCGCCGACCACGGGCATGTGACCGAACAGGCAGGCACCGGCCTGGGTATGAACATCACCAAAGGTATAATCGAACTCCAGGGCGGCACGCTTGAGGTGTGCAGCACGCCCGACATGGGCAGCGCTTTCACGTTTACAGTACCACGCGCCCGTTAGGACAACATCGCATTGTGCGCGCCTGATGCACTAAAAAAGGATAGCAAGAGGGTAACAAATGGAACCAAAGATATTGATCGTGGACGACGAGCCGCATATCCGTCTCTTGATGGAACAGACCCTGGAAGAACTCGAAGACGCGGGGGTCGAAATCTTGACCGCCGGGGATGGCGAAGAGGCGCAAGAGATCATACAGGAAGAAAGACCGGCGGTGGTATTCTTAGACGTAATGATGCCCAAGAAGAACGGCTTCGAGGTATGCGCTGCTGTGAAGCAAACACCGGGCTTAGAAGATGTTTATATCATCATGCTGACCGCCAAAGGGCAGGAATATGACCGACAGAAGGGGAATGAGGTAGGCGCAGATGTTTACATCACAAAGCCCTTCGACCCGGACGAAGTGCTAGAAAAAGCTGCCGAGAGGTTGGGCATTACGCTTGATTAAAGCGATCGAGGGGTGAGGGCGTATGTCACAGATGAGCATCAGAAAACTTCTCGCCACAAGGAAAACGGCGCTGCGTTCTGTCGTCAACGCGATAATAGCGCTCGCGGATGGTCCCGTCGGCATTGAGGACACAGACGGCAATCTTATAATGGGTGACGCGCCACCTGACCCGCCGAGGCGCCTCCCGGTTGAGCGGGGCGAGACATTGCTCGGATGGGTGGTCGGGGGTGAAGGCGCCGTCGCCGTCGCCGACCTTTTGATCTATGCCGTGCAGAGCGAATATGAGAAGCAGCGGTTGGGCGCAGAAATCCTAGACAAATATCGCGAGCTGAATCTCCTCTACAACATCTCAGAGAAACTGGCAGCGCGTTCGGGGCTGAGGGCGATGGCAAAATTGGTCATCGAAGAAGTGCGGAAGCTCATCGCGACAAGCGGCGGCGCTGTGATGCTGCGCGACGTCGAAACCGGAGCGCTCAAGACCATCGCTGCATTCAGTCAGGAGGGCGAACCCGATGTCTATCTTGCGCCTTGCGAAGGCATAATCACGAATGTCATAGAAATCGGTAAAGCTGAGATTGTCAACAACGTTGCCTATGACCCCCGGCTGATCGAATGCGACACCGACGTGCCGGTGGGCGCGCTGCTCTGTGCGCCGCTGTGGGCCAATGATAGAGTGGTCGGTGTCATGGTCATCAGCCACAAAGAACCGGTTAGCTATACATCGGAAGATTTAAAGCTCATGGCTGCCCTGGCCGCACAGACTGCGCCGGTGCTCGAACATGCGCTGGCTTACGAGCAGAAGCTAAAGGTGCTCGAACAGGAATTATTGGACCTTTGTACCGAGATCGATGATGGCACACGCTTTGTGAGCATGTCTGATATTGCACAAACGGCCTACTTCAAGGAGCTTCAGCATAAGGCCCGCTGCACACGCGCCCGCCGGGAGAAGTATTAACAGTCATCATATTTCATTATTGGATAAACTTCATGGATAAAACCTACCAATCAGAAATAACCGGCGCAATCGATAATGCGCTGCGTGAGTGGCGCGACCGGATGCTCAACACAATGTTGAAGATATCTGTGATCGTGTTCTTCTTCGCGATCGTCTCCGTGGTGATACGCGCGATCAACGACCCCAAGCAATGGCCGGTTGCCCTGAGCTTATGTGCTGTTTATATCATCCTGGTCGGGCTGACCCTCTCTCACAAGCTGAACATCCGTCTGCGCGGGTGGGGCCTGCTGACATTGGGCTACATCGTAGAATTGGCGTCGTTCTCGCGCGGGGGGCTGGCGGGCAATGGCCGCGAGTATATGATCGCGATCCCCATCATCGCGATTATCTTGATCGGCGTACGCTCCGGTTTGTTCTGGGTGGCGCTCAACCTGACCACCCTGGTGGTCATGGCCTTGCTCGCCAACGCCGGTAAGCTGGATGCGTTCATTATATATGATGAAAACCCGCTCAGCCTCGAAAGCTGGCTCGTCGAAGGGCTTTATACTACCGTCCTTTTGATCGCTATCGTTGTACTCTTGGTGTTATTCCACCGCTTTCAAATGCGCACCCTTGAGGCCGAGCAGCGCGCCTCAACCGATCTGGCAAAAGCCCATGCCATGCTGGAGCAATACAATCAAACGCTCGAACAAAAGGTCGAGCAGCGCACGCTTGAGCTAGAACTCGCCATGCACGAGGCCGAGGAAGCGCGTGCTGCCGCCGTCGCATCAAACCACGCTAAAAGCGCTTTCTTGGCGAACGTAAGCCACGAGCTGCGCACCCCGCTTACCTCTGTGCTGGGCTTTGCAAAGATCATTGAGAAGCGTCTGGATGAAGTGATCGCCCCGGCCATCACATATGACGGTGGACGTAAGGCAAAGCGCGCGGTCAAACAGGTGCAGTCAAACATCCAGATCATCACCTCGGAGGGCGAGCGCCTGACTGCGCTCATTAACGATGTGCTCGACCTGGCGAGAATCGAGTCGGGCAAGCTCAACTGGAACATGCAGGCACTCCGGCTCCAAGATGTCATCGATAGGGCAGTGGCGGCCACGAGCGCGCTCTTCGCCAACTCGCCGGTTGAGATGGTTGTAGAGGTAGAGGAAACGCTGCCGCCCATCATGGGTGACCTTGACCGTCTGATTCAAGTCGTGGTCAACCTGATCTCGAACGCGGCAAAGTTCACCGAGACGGGGCAGGTTGTCTGTCGGGCACGGCAGGCCGGGTATATGATTGAAGTGAGTGTAAGCGACACGGGTATAGGCATTAGGAAAAGCGACTTTGATAAGGTGTTTGAGCAATTCGTGCAAGTTGGCGATACCCTAACCGATAAACCCAAAGGGACGGGGCTAGGCCTGCCTATTAGCAAACAGATCGTCGAGCATCACGGGGGACATATCTGGGTCGAGAGCGAACCGGGCAAGGGGGCGACCTTCACATTCACGCTG
>CAZJBO010000209.1:0-5225 GCA_964544075.1 uncultured Anaerolineae bacterium | reverse complement strand
CAAAGGTCGGCGCAGCCGACAGCTTGTTATTAGCCTGGGGTTTCAACCCCAGGCGATGCTCCGGTTCCCCCTCGCCCCGGCGAGGGAGAGGGGGTGAGGGGGTGAGGGCGCCGCCTGGGGTTTTTAATCCCCGGTAGTGATGGTAATCAACGCGATGGTCGTATAATCAACCCCTGCCTCGGCATCGGGGCTACCAAGCACCGGCAGACGTGCCCCATCGGTGGCATAAAGGCCCATAATCAGCCGATATTCTCCAGGCGGGGTGCTTTCGTCGATAGTTATACGGAATGAACGCCCTACGAGCCTCTCTTCGGGGTCATCCCATGTGCTCGTTGGTCGGCGTGGCGAAAAAAGCGGCGCACCGTCCTGCTGCGCGAGAACCGCGCGCGAATCTACCGGGACGAGATGGTTATACACGGTGTAGTCATCAGATGGCGCGCCCCAGGGCGCACGCCACAAGTAGGCCACATAAAGCTCCCCGCCGGGAGCAGCTTGGGTCGTTGAGAGGTCATAGCCGAGCAACTGCACTACGTCCCCGAAGTTGACATCAAGATCATGCTGCATGGGGTAGATACGCAGTACCACAGTGGCCGGGCCGCGCTTCTTTGGCGTGGGAGGGAAAGTCTTAAGCACAATCACCTCACTGCCGTATTGCTGCCAGAGCGCCGGAGTCTGACGCCAAAGCACATAACTATCATAATGCATCAGCGCATATTGCACGCCTTGTGCGCGCCAGGCATCTATCGGTCGGTCGAGCAGGTTCTTTGTCTCATGTAATGCGAACTCTGTCTCGCCCTGATATCCGCCCCAAGCATGATTGAATATTTTGTGATAGTCGATAAGGCCGATATAAGGCCCAGAGCGCAAGGTCACATCGGCCCACTGCATGATGTCTACCCGTTGGTCGGGGCGGGTGTAATCCTCTACAAACGCTGAAACACGCGGAAGCTGCCACGCAAGAAATGGGACCAGGAACAAGACAGAGACGCCAAACCACCCGGCCTGCCGTCGCCGCTGCGGGATGATATGGACGATCTGCGCGGCGGACATCCCGACAAGCACACAGAGCGTGACGGTGGCCGGCAGTACATATCGGATGACGTGCGTCCCAACCCGGCAGTAGCTACTGACCAACCACGGGATGAAGACAAGCTGGCTCAACACCAGCCCGGCCACGCCCAGCTTGACCCTCGGCAGATTGTTGTGCCACGCATAAAGCAACGCCATACCGCCGAGCGCCAGCAACAAGCCTGTGAGCCAGGGCATGAGTGGGGCAAAGCTGGCCGCGATATTATGCAGCACACGCACCGGGTTTAGCATATTGGCAACCCCGTGTTCCTGAACTACAGCTCCTTCGCGTTGAAGATGGTTAAAGTCTACCCCATAGATGAACACCAGCCAGAAACCCACGCCGCCGATGAGAACAGCTTGCGCAGCGAGGTAGCGTAGGCCTCGGCGCACGTCTTGCCGCGCCACCGCAAGCGCCGCCAGGCTCCCCGGCAGCAGAACCGGGAGCACCGGGTACTTCATAACCACTGCTAACAGCCCCACGCCCACGCTCCAGATGCACCAATGTCTGCGCTGTGGGTGCAGCAGAGCCACGCTGGCAAGCCAGAGCGCCAGCGCTTCGAATAGATAGACCGCCGGGTCTGGCAAGGCATAAATGCCGTTCTGGATGACCAGAGGCGAAAGCCCCCAGAAGATACCGGCAATCCAGCCGGCCCGCGCACCGCCGGCCAGCCGGCCCGTCAGGGCGATGAACACCAATGTAAGCAGGTTCAGCACGCAAGAGAAAAACCTAAAGACGGCAAGAGTTGCCGGAAGACCCACTATCCCCATTTTCTCTAGCCAGGGTTGGGTAACGGCTTGAAGGCATAAGTAGCCGGGGGGGACCGCTTCATAGTAAGCGTCATCCTCTAGAATGCCCCGCCATACGGCAGCGCCTATATAGTAGGCGGGTTCATCGATGTGTTCTGCATAGGGCAGGCTAAAGTCATAGGTCATAAAGCGCGGTATGGCCGCCAACAATACAATCAGTGCCAACAGACCCCACCACCGGCGGGACGGGGCGAGCTTGGGGCGCTCTGTGGTTTCAGCATAAATCGTCATATGGTGTCTTCAATCTTGATGATAGACAGCTTATTTGGGGCGCTGCCCCAAACCCCGTCAGGGGCCACAGGCCCCTGAACCCCATTCTGGCGCGGCTTTGCCGCGTAAATGTCCATCCTCATTTTGGCCAGCTCATAAATCGTCATGTGGTTATATGCCCCTGCCGGTCATACTTACTATGGAACAGACTTAGGGGTTTTGTGGTACCGCATCCAATGCGGGAAGCCCCACCAAGTATGGGTCATTCTTGGTGATTACCTCGTACACATAGGCTGCCTCTTCAAAGCGCCCGGTTTCCGCATAATGTGCGGCCAGCAGAAACCACGGCGCATAGGCAGTGCGTCCGACGCCCGGCGCACGGAGCTGAGGCAGATAGTTGAAGCCTACCAGGTGTCCTGCCATCGGCCCATAGCTCACCTCGGTGAAGCTCTGGAGCAGCGGAAGTGGCGGCACCGAGATTTTGAGCAATGCCTCACCCTGCTCCCAATCGTCATCTGCGATCGCGAGCTGTGCCAAAGTATAGTTAGGTAAGATCGCGCCCGGATCGATGAACAACGCAATGCGCGCCGCACGCTCGGCAGCCCGCGTATCACCGGTGGCAAGATAGACCGAGGACAAATTGCTATAAGGCTCCCAGTGTACCGGACGCTGTGCCGCTGCTTTGTCGAGCCAGACGATAGCCTCGGCCTCGGCGCCGATTGCATGATAGTAGCGGCCCACCGCCACACACCACTCCCAGCGTCCGGACGGCGCTGTGCCGGGGGGAGGCACCAGGTCCGCCACAAGCGCCGGGTCTTCGGCAGCGAGCGCAATCTCAAGCGCCTTAAACGGCATCTGCTCCCTTCCGATCTCTGCGATGGCCGCCGCAATTGCTGCCTCACGCGCCGGGGGCGCGTCTTCCGCGTGCCAGAAGCCCGACCCTGCCAGCGTGGGGCTGACGGACAACGCCTGCACATAGGCGTCTTGTGCGTGCGCATCGTCGCCCAACGCCTCACGATAGCGCCCCAACGTCAGCCAGAAGACCGGCTTACGTGAGTGGATGGCAACCGCACGCTCCAGCGCGCCGATGGCCGCCGCATAGTCACCGTGCTGGGCATAGAGCGCGCCCAGGTTTGCATGAGCAAGTTCATAGTTGCGGTTTGGGCGCAGCGCTAACGCATCTTCGTGCGCGCTGATGGCGCGGTCTAGGTAAATGTCTGGCTCTGCTTCGGCAAGATGTCCTAGTACATAGGCGATCTGGAGTTGATACAGGTCTAACGCCGGGTCGATGGCGGCGGCTTGCTCGGCGGCCCGCAGTGCGCCTTCCCTGTTGCCGACACCAAGCCGGGCCGTGCTGCGCATCAAGTGGAAGCGGCCCGCCCCGATCGGCACGAATGCGAGCGCGTAGGCGATCAGCAGCGCCCCTGCCAGTGCCGGTGCGCCGCGTCGCCTGAGGGGGATGCTGTGCCTATCCGCCGGTTGAGGACCGGTGCCGAGGGTATAGGCAGCATAGATTAGCAGCGGCAGGAGCATAGGCGTGAGCTTGAAGGTATCGACCATGCTTTGCGTGCTGAAGCCCACAAAAGCCGCCAAGCAGCCGCCTAAGCGGAGGCGACGGCGACGGTCGGCACGCTGCCAGCGCCGCCACCATGCGAAGGCAAACGCCACAACCAGCCAGCCCCGCGCGGCAAGGCCTGCCAATCCCAGCTCGGCGGCGGTGTTTAGGGGGAGGTTATGCGCCGTGCTTAGCTTTTCCAAAGTCCGCGCGAGCGTAGGGTTGCGATAACTGCGCAGCGCTACGCCGAACATATCGGGTCCGACGCCGAATACGGGATGGTCGCGCAGCATAGCAAGAGCACTGCGCCACATATCGAGGCGGCTGCTATCACCGGCACCGCGCCCAATGAAGAGATGCATAAACAAATACCCTCCCACCGTCAGCGCTAAGAGGGCGGCCAGGCCCAGGGGGAGTAGTACACGGGGGCGCGATATGGCGGCAAGCAGCGTATCGCGCCGTGTTTTGAAGTATTGCCAGAACCATAAAGCGGCCAAGACACCGCACCCGGCAGCTGCCGACATCCAGCCGCCGCGTGATTGTGACAGCGCTTCGACCAGGGCCAGCCCCCCGCATAGCAGCCACGCGCCCAACCGGAGGTCGCGCTGCCGGATGCTGAGCGCCCATGCCGCTACCACCGGGAGGAGGATCGCGGCATAATTGCCGACCAGGTTTGCGTTATTCATCGCCAGACTGAGCCGACGCAGAGAGGGGGGGAGCAGGCCGGCGCCGATCTGTGGCCAGCCCTGGTTGAAGCTGGCGATGAACTGCGCTATGCCGAAGTACCAGCTCACAAACTCCAAAGCACTCAGCACTACCGCCACCGCCGCACCGAGGAAGAGCGCTTCGAACACCCAGCGCTGCCGTCCGCTGCGCATGATCTCGACCAGTAGGTAGAAGAGCAGCACATGTATAAGCGGAGTCCAGCAGCTTTCGGCGCTGATGCGGGGCGACAGACTGCTTAGGGTTGCCGCTGCCAATACACCCCCATACACCAACAGGGGCCAATCAAGCGGCGTGTGGGGTAGCGTTTGCCTTGTGCGCCAGAGCCGGATCAGCCAGCTACCCAGCAGTATTGTAATGATGGCTTGGTGGAGGATGTGTAGGGCAAGGGTTGACTCGGTATATGTCGCACCGCCGATGAAGGTCAGGTACAGGATTAGCAGGAATAGCTGCGAGCGGGGCATGGTTCGAGATATTGTGTGTGCAGGTGTTTGGGTCATGCCGTCCATTTTACAGCGGCAACCATAAAAGAAAAAGGTGGAAGCGGGGGCGATGAGGTTAGAATCTTAGGCTGGCGTCTGGCGCGCCTGCATCGCCTGGGGTTGAAACCCCAGGCTAATAACAGGCCGTCGGCTGCGCCGACCTTTGCCGGAGTCGCGTGCGCACTCTCCGGGGTCGGCGCAGCCGACGTATCGCGCTAGCCTGCGGTTTCAACCGCAGGCCCAAAGCCCCTCACCCCCTAGCCCCCTCTCCCTCGCCGGGGCGAGGGGGAACCGGCGCTCGCGGGGTTTGCTCCCCTCGCCCCTTGAGGGAGAGGGGCCGGGGGTGAGGGGGGATGCCTGGCTCCCCTCACCGCCTG
>CAZJBO010000208.1:0-5238 GCA_964544075.1 uncultured Anaerolineae bacterium | reverse complement strand
GTAACGCACGTCCGCTGGGCCAATAGCGCTTGAAGACTCGCTCGGTGCCCCACGCAAAGCTCACGGCGACCACGAGAGCAAAGAGCACGAGCAAAACCGCGCCGCCGGGGACTGCTCGCTCAGCACTTAGCCGGAGGCCGAACCAATAGGAAGCGATGCAAGACAAAAGCGCCACAAGCGGCACACCCAGACGTACCCCCAAGTGCTCGGCGTCCAGCGGCATGATGCGCGGTTCTTGGGCTTCGGCGGTAGTTCGGAAATCAGATGACATTGACCTATCTCTTTATAAGCAGGGCATCGCAGCCCCAAACTAACGGTGAACGGGCCGAATTGTAACATATCGATATGGAATTGTCTGCTCAGCACAGCCCGGCGGGGGCGCCCGACCATTGCTATAAAGTTTTGCTCTGTGCTCTGCTTCAGGTATAGTTGCGCCCTGACGGACAACCGAAACCAAGCAAAAGGCTCTCAAGCGAGAAATGAAGAAATATCGCAACCGCATTCTGGCCGGGATGGGCACCGGCTTTGTCGTTATTATCGCCGTCATGCTCATCAGCGACACCCAGAAGCTCGCCGCGCAAGCAGTCGCCTTCCCCTGGGTCATCATGCTGCCGGCGCTGGGGCTGCGCCTTGTCAACTGGGCGCTACGCTTCGTTAAATGGCACTATTACCTCGGCGTTGTGGGCGTGCGTGACTTCAGCCCGGTCGATAGCAGCGCGCTGTTTATCTCCGGGTTTTCGCTCTCGATCAGCCCAGGCAAGGTGGCCGAGCTGCTCAAGAGCTTTGTGCTGAAGAACATAACCGGCGCTCCCATATCCGAGACCGTACCGGTCATCGCCGCCGAACGTCTCAGCGATGGCATCGCGGTGTTGGGGCTGGCGGCGATATCGATTGTGGTGTTGGCAGCCGACAGATTTTGGCCGGTAGTCCTCGTCAGCCTGGCGACGATGGGCGCGGGCTTAGGCGCGCTCCAGTATCGCCCGCTCAGCTTGTGGCTGCTCGACCGACTAATCAAGCTCCCCGTGCTGCGGCGCTTCGCCACACCCGTGCGAGCACTATACGAAAGCGGCTACGCACTATTCCGCCCGCGCGTGCTCCTCATCTCCACCGCGCTGGGCATCGTGGCGAACTTCACCGACGGCGTCGGCGTCTACCTGATCCTGTTAGGCGTCGGCGCAGCGCCATCTAGCACGCTCTTCTTCCAAGCGCTGCTCATCATCAGCCTCTCGGTCGTGGTAGGGTCGATGTCAGGCCTGCCGGGAGGTATGGGCGCAGCCGAACTAAGCATCGGCATATTGATGCAAGAGCTGGTGGGCCTAGACCTGGCAAGCGCCGGCTTCGTGACACTGCTCGCGCGGTTCATTCAACTATGGTTCGGCGTGATCGTGGCGCTGGGGGTGGCGTTCTGGTTCCGGCGACGGCTGTTCCCGCCCTCGCTAGAGATGATAATCAACGCCGAGGGGCGCGAGACCGTCTCACCGCATGTTTGACGCTCCCCTCGTTCCAAGCTACACTTTTGCCACTTTGCACTAAAAATGAGAGTATATCCGTATGCGCATTCCCCGACGGTTAACCATCATAGCAGCGCTTATCACCCTGGCAGTCGTGATCGTGGCCGGCGTGCTACTCCTGCAACCCCCACGCACCCTCATCACCGGCGCCGCGTTTGCTCACGAGAGCATCAGCCCTAACGCCGACGGCGAAACCGACGCCACCGAGATCAGCTACAGCATCTCGCGTGAGGCAACGGTCAGCATCTATTTTGAGCACGCCGAAGACCCCGACGGGATGCGTTACTACTTCCGGCACGGCCACACTCGCGCGCCCGGCGACTATGCGGTGCTCTTCGGCGGCGTGGTGGAGGGCTACACCCGCCCCGGCGAGACCATCCAGGGCACAGTCGAAGCGCGTCTGCTCGGCGATGGCGAATATATCTGGACCATCGAGGCGGTCCCCACCGAGGGCGAACCTCAACGCGCCACCGGACGGCTCACCATCCGCGACGCCGATGACACCCTCCCCGACATAACCGAGTTCACCATCTCGCCCGAAACCTTCACCCCCAACCAAGACGGCATTGACGACCGAACACAGATCAACGTATGCCTCCTCAAGCCCGCCACGCTCACCCTTTATCTGGATGGCCCCAACAATGCGCGTATATACCTCGCCGAAAGACGCGAAGGCCGCGCCTTTGGCGACGCAGGGCGTCACGTCTTCGACTACGAAGGCGGCGTTGACCTGGGCGCAGACCCACCTCCCGACGGCACATACACCATCACCGCAGTCACCGAGGATGCAGAAGGACAGCGCATCACACGGACCGGCACGCTCACAATCGAGCAAGGCGGCAAACCGCTTGCCGAGATCGTCGCACAGGCGGTCGGGGGGAGCGTGCTTTACCAGACCGCACCCTACGAAGACCGATACTACACCGACGTCAACGCGCCCGGCGACCTGATCGATATGCCCGAAGGCATCTCGGCTACCATCACCACGCTAACCATGCCGGTCGGCGACATGTTGGTGTTTAAGCTAACGGTGTGGAACTATAGCAAGGTGCCCATCCGCACCAGCGGCGCGCCACCCGGCACCGTCTACCAGCAAGACCAGCGCGCCAGCACCTTTGCTCAATATGACCAATCGGGTTCGTGGCGCGTGGGCCTAGATTGCAGCACCGCCACCAGCGACTATCCGTGGCGCTGGGCAGTGGGCACGGCAGATGACTTGGTGACGGTCGAGCACGAGGGCAAGACTTATTACTACCTGCCGGCAGGAGAACAAGCGGTAGTGTGGGGCGCGGTACGCCTAACCGACATCATCAAGGAGCGCAACCCGCAAGACTGCTGGGTTGGGTTGATCCACGAAGACGTGGAGGTCGCGGCGGTGAACAGCCACGTTGACCCGCGCTGGGTCCTATTGACCGAAGCTGAGTGATCGCAGCCGAGGGGAACGCAAGGAATTGACATACATCCCCCACACACGCTTGCCTCTACCCCATAACTGCTGTACCATTTTCATAATTCCAATTCCCTCACCCCCCATGCCTGAGTCTCTATTGCGCTCTATTCTGAACTCTTTGCGAGGTGCGCCATCAAACGCCAAAGAATCTCTATTCTTCTGACCTTATTCACAGCTTTGTGTGCCGTGGCAATCGGCTTGAGCGCCTGCGGCGGCGGCAGCGCGCCGACATCCCCCCCGCCCACCAAAGTACTGACCGCCACAGCCACACCACTCTCAACACCGCTGCCGACAGTGCCGACCCCGCTCCCGATGGGCCATCCCGATAAGCCCATCAACATGGTGATCGTCTTACCGGAAGGCGCCGCCCGCAGCCAGATTGAGGACGCCGCCCAAACCTTCGCCGCGCGCCTCACCTATGGGCTGCCCGGCCCGGAAGCCACGCCGGTTAGCACTGCCAAAGCAACCACAACCGGCAGTGCAGATACAACCGCCGCCCCGACCGAAAGCCCCACCCCAACCGCCGTACCGCGCTATACCTTCACCGCAACCGTGTTCGATACCAACGCCGAGGCCATCACCGCCCTATGCGAACAAGATGAACCGGCGATCGGCTGGGTGGATGCCTGGGGCTATCTGGTAGTCGAGGCGATGGACTGCGCAAGCCCACGCTATATAGTGAAAACCGGCAGAGGCCGTAGGGCCAGAACACACACCGATGACGCCCAAGTTACAATCATCTACAACAGCGTCCGATGGATATCAACACGCGGCCAACCGATCGAGACTATGTCCGACCTTCAAGGGCAGCCGTTCTGTCGGCTCCAGGGCGAGTATGACGACCCGCTTGCCTGGCGTATCCCGGCGCTCATGCTGATGACAGGCGGCATCGATCCGATTGATGTCGGGGTGCCGGGCGGCCTGGGCAGCATCACCGAATACGAAGACCTTGAGGAGATGGTAAGTGAGGTCTATGACGCAGCCGGAGACTGCATCGGTGCGGTGGTGCCGGCAGACTGGCAAGACGATGTGAAAGACCTTGAGGAGACGCTCGGCGACCTGAGCCTACAGATAGGTGAGTTCGAGGCCTCGGTCGTGATCCCCAACCCCGTGATGGTCTACCCAAACACAATCCACCAGGGCATCCGCAACCACGTTGACCAGACGATAGAAGATTTGCTCGAAGATGATGCAGGCGCGCGGTTGTTGAAGCTCTTGTTCGACGCCGACGACCTGGTCGATGTGGACGCCGAGGACTTCGACGAATTCCGCACCTTCATAGAAGCAGCCGGCATCGATCCGATCGCCCTGGGGCAATAGGCGGCAGCGTGTCGAGTATTGACCTGGCCGTCATCATCGTTACATGGAACGTGCGCGCGTTGGCGCTCGATGCACTGCGCGCGCTCTATGCCGATCTGGACCGCTCAGGCTTGCGCGCGGGCGTGTGGGTGGTCGATAACGCATCCACCGACGGGAGCGCCGAGGCCATCGCGCAAGCCTTCCCCGCCGTCCATCTCATCGCCAGCCGCGAGAACCTGGGCTTTGCCGGTGGCAACAATCTGGCGCTGCGCGCGTTGGGCTTCGATAAGCCAAACGCACAAAGCACCCCCGCCGCCGCATTCCTCCTCAACCCCGATACCATCATACAGCCCGGCGCAGTGCGCACCCTCTACGATACGCTCACGCGCCGTCCGCGCACCGGCCTGGTGGGGGCGCGGCTTAGCTTCGGTGACGGTGCATTCCAACACAGTGCGTTCGGGTTCCCCGGCCTCAGGCAGCTAATTATAGAGCTGTTGCCGGTGCCGGGCCGCCTGCACGAGAGCCGCATCAACGGGCGGTACGCCCACCGCCTCTATGCCGGCAACACGCCCTTCCCGGTAGACCACACGCTCGGTGCAACGATGATGGCGCGCCGTGAGGCGATACAAGAGGTGGGGTTGATGGACGAGGGGTTCTATATGTATTGCGAAGAAATAGACTGGCAGATGCGGATGCGCAACGCCGGATGGGACATCTACTGCGTGCCGTCTGCCCACGTCATCCACCTGGGCGGACAAAGCACCAACCAAGTGCGCGCGCAGAGCATAATCAACTTGTGGCGCGCGCGTCTACGCCTCTATGCCAAGCATTACGGGCGCGCGCGCGTGATGCTGGCCCGCCTGATTATCCGGCTGGGGATGCGCCACCAAGCGGCTACCGCACGGCGCCGCCGCGCCGCCGGCGAAATCACCGCCGCGCAGTGCGACGCACTCCTCAATGCCTACCGTGTGGTGAACA
>CAZJBO010000207.1:0-5290 GCA_964544075.1 uncultured Anaerolineae bacterium | reverse complement strand
CTCCGCGTAGTCGGAGGTGTAGGGGTGTGGGGTGACCGGAGGGAATGCCCCCGGCTCAAAGCCCCCACAGAGAGCAGGTGAACAGATACCTCTGTGGAGGGCGCACCTGGGGTTGAACCCCCAGGCTAAATGCCGACCTTGCCGGAAGCGCCTTACGCCTCGACCTCAACCCGGATGCCTTCGCGTTTGCCCAGCAGATCGAGCAGCTCCTCGCAGTAATGCGTGGTGTTCTCCGGGAATTCGACCCGCACGCGGCGGCGGTCTTGCTCGATGACAATCACAAAGCGGTCTAAGCCGTGATAGCGGGTCAGGTGGCCGTGCAGGTTATGGAGGCGGCGGATGTTGCGGTCCTCGTCGTTGGTGCACTGCATGGTCACCCTGAGCGTGCGCGGCCCGGACGGTTCAGGGGCTTCGGCGGCCTTGCGCAGCGGGGCGGGCGCTTTCTGCGCTGCCGGCTTCAGGCGCTTCGGTGGGGCCGGTTCATCGCTGTGTCTGCCGCCATTGCCGTTTGTGCCGGCGGATTCGGAGATAGAGAGGTTGTTGTTTGCCGCGTTGCACAAGAGCTTGGCGGTACCATCCTTTGAATCCACCTTGCCGACCACCCGTAAGATTCGGTCAACCTGCCAGAGGTCGCGCGTCTCTTCCCAGGTACGGGGGAAGACCACAATCTCAAGCGGACCGGTGCGGTCTTCGGCCTGGACAAAGGCCATCGACTTACCGGATTTGGTCACGTGTGGGCGCACGTTGGTCACCATGACGATGAGAGAGGCCGGGCGGTCGTGGCAGCTTTCATCGATATCGACGACGTGGTGTGTGAAGGCGCTTGGATCAATATTTGCCATTATCTCATCCAATGGGTGCTCGGTAAGATATACGCCGACCAACTCCCGCTCCCACTTGAGGATTTCGCGGCGGTCGGTCTCCTCGACATCGCGCAGATTACTTAAAAGGCCGTCTTGCGGGGCGAACGATACACCGGTATCTGCACCAAACAAGCTCATCTGGCCCACCTCTTGGGCCTTGTGATGGCTGGCGCTCGCGCCCAACATCCGGTCGAGCGCCGAGAGGAGCTGAGGGCGCTTGGCGAAGCGCCGCAGCGCGCCCACCTTGATTAGGCTTTCGAGCGCGCGCTTTTGGACATCGCGCAGATCAACGCGGCGGCAGAAGTCGTCCAGGTCATCGAAGGGTTGGTCGCCACGCCCCTTCAAGATCGCCTCGATCGGGCCATCACCCACGTTCTTGACCGCGCCCATCCCGACTCGGATACAGCGCTTGCCCTCGGCGTCCGTCTCGATGGTGAAGTCGCGCGCGCTTTTGCCGATGTCAGGCGGCAACACCTCGATGCCCTGGCGCTTGCACTCCTCCAGCAGCACGGCGAGCTTATCGGTGTTGTGCTGCTCGGTGGTGAGGATGGCGGTCATATACTCGACGGGATAATGACACTTGAGGTACGCGGTCTGGCAAGTGATGACGGCATAGTCGGCGGCGTGCGCCTTGTTGAAGCCATAACGTGCGAAGAATTCAATCTCGTCAAAGATGCGGGCGGCGGTTTCAGCGTCTACGCCCTGCTCTGGGCCACGGTCGATAAAGCGCTGCTTGTGTTCGAGCAGGGCCTTCTTCTTCTTCTTCGCAACCGCACGGCGCATCAAATCGGCTTCACCGGGGTCGTAGCCAAAGAGCTGCGAGGCAACCTGCATAATCTGTTCTTGGTAGACGATGATGCCATAGGTCTCTGCGAGGATCGGTTCGAGCAACGGGTGCAGATATTGCACCGGCTCCTTGCCGTGCATCCGTGCGATGTAGGAAGGGATTTGTTCCATCGGGCCGGGCCGGTAGAGCGAGATCACCGCGATGATGTGTTCGAAGACCTTAGGCTGCAAGTCCATGACGGTGCGGCGCATCCCGCCACCTTCGAGCTGGAACACGCCCACCACTTCGCCGCGCCCCAGCATAGCGAAGGCCGCGTCGAGCTTGCGCCGGCCTTCGGCATCTTCGGTTTCGTGCAGGTATGGGATGGTATCAAGAGTATATTTTATGCCGTGGTGCTCCGCGATGAGGTCACAGGCCTTGCGCATGATCGTAAGCGTGCTGAGTCCGAGGAAATCTACCTTGAGCAAGCCGATCGATTCGCTGGTCTCCATATCAAACTGCGTTACGACGCCGATGCCACCCTCAGCGTTGCCGCCTTTGGGGGGGCGGTGCAGCGGCAGGTATTCAACCAAAGGCTTGTCGCCGATGATGACGCCGGCAGCGTGCGTGGATGCGTGACGGGTGATGCCTTCAAGGGGACGGGCCTTATCTACCAGGTTACGGATAGCCGGGTCATAGTCATAGAGTTCCTTGAAGTCGGGCACGGTTTCGAGCGCCTGGGTGAGCGTTACGGGCTTGCCCGGCGTGTTAGGCACCAGGTTTGCCACGCGGTTTACCTCGTTGAGCGGTATGTCGAGCGCCCGCCCCACGTCACGCAGCGCCGCCCGCGCCCCCAGCGTGCCGAAGGTGATGATCTGGGCCACCTGCTCGCTGCCGTACTTACGGATGGTGTATTCAATCATCTCGTGGCGGCGGTCGTCGGGATAGTCTAGGTCGATATCGGGCATAGTGATGCGGCCCGGATTTAGGAAGCGTTCGAAGATCAGGTCGTTGCGCAGCGGGTCGATGTTGGTGATGCCGAGGCTGTAGGCCACCACCGACCCCGCGCCGCTGCCGCGCACGTTCCACCAGATGTCGGCCTCGCGCGCAAATTCGCAGAGGTCCCACACGATGAGGAAATAGGTATCGAAGCCCATCTGGTGGATGATGCCCAGCTCTTTATCCAGACGCGCTTGCACCTCCTCAGACCGGGCGCGGTCGCCATAGCGCCAGTCCAAGCCCTTCTCGCAGAGATGGCGGAGGTAGGTTTCGGCATCAAAGCCTTCGGGCACGGGGAAGATCGGCAGGTGATAGCCGTCGGACTCCAGATCAACCCGGCACATCTCGGCGATGCGCAGCGAGTTTCGGAGCGCTTCGGGGGTTGCGCCGAAAAGCTCCCACATCTCATGGGGGGTGCGCAGGTGATAGCTTGGCCCCATGCGCATACGGTTCTCTTCAGAGACCAGCTTCCCCATCCCGATGCACAAGAGCACATCGTGCGGCTCGACGTCTTCGGCATTGATGTAATGTACGTCGTTGGTCGCCACGAGCGGCACATTGGCATAGTCTTTGTTCTCGATCAACCATTGGTTGAGCCGGTCGAGCTTGGGGATGTTATCGTGCTTTTGCAGCTCAAGGAAGAAGTTATCCTTGCCGAAGACATCTTGATACCATCCGATGCTCGCGCGTGCCTCGTCTTCGCGCCCATGCTCGACCAAGCGCGGAATCTCGGCGGCAAGGCAGCCGGAGGTGGCGATCAGGCCCTCGCTGTGGGCGGCAAGGAAGTCTTTATCGATGCGCGGCTTATAGTAGAAGCCTTCCAGCTGGGCGGCGCTGGCGATCTTGAGCAAGTTTTGGTACCCGGCGCGGTTCTTCGCCAGGAGCAAGAGGTGATAGGACTTCGCGTCTTGGTCGACGTTGCGGTCATGCATGGTGCGCGCGGCCTGGTATGCTTCGAGGCCGATGATGGGGTTGATGCCGACCTTCCGACAAGCGCGGAAGAACGCCATCACGCCAAACATAGTCCCGTGATCGGTGATGCTCAGCGCCGGCATTTCGAGTTCGGCGGCGCGCGCGACGAGCTTATCGATCTGACACATGCCATCGAGGAGCGAATATTCGGTATGGACGTGTAAGTGAACAAATGACTCGGACATAGAATGTAACATCCCCAAAGCGATAAAGGCCGGATATAGTGGGGGGTCGGGGGGAGCGGTCGAATAGAACACCCATTCGACCGCTGCGCTTTGATTGTACTATAGATTGGGCTTAGCCGACGGCCCGAAGCATTGGGTTTAGCTTAAAGAATGGCAAGTTTTAAGGTTTAGGCCAGCCGCATCATCGCCATCCATGCGCGGTTGATCTCCACCATATCCGCGCCGGTATATGTCAGCGTGCAGCCGTCCACGCGCGTAACGCCTGGGATGACCATAGTGCGGTTGGCGTGGTCGGTGTTCTTGAAGCGCACGTCGAGGCGCAATGGGGCATCAAAGGTTAGCGGCCTCAACGCACCGGCGCGGGCGCGCTCGACTGCGTGCTGGGCGCGCTCCCGGAGCACTTTGCGCGCCTTCTTGGGTGTCATGCTGCGCGCGGCGATTAGATTAATGCCGTGCTTCAACACCACGCGCTCGGCCCAGGGCGTCAGCGCCTCAACCTCGGCAGCGAGCTTGTCGTCGCCCGAAACCAGCGCCAGGGGTACCCCAAAGTGTCCGGCATAGGCTGCGCCGAATCCCATCTCGCCCACCACCACCCCGTTCAGGCGCATCTCGGCGACGTCACCGGAGAAGCTGTGCGCGAGGTTGCCGCCCCAGGTGCCTGCCATCGCATGGTAGCCGACGAGCATCAGCGCGTCAAAGTCGCCCGCCTCGATGCCTTCCAGCATACAACCGGCGCGGTTTTGCCCTCGTATCACCCAGACGTCTTCGTGCAGGTCTTCGGGGATGAGGTTGTCCATCGGGCCGTGCGAGTCGGCTATGACGACCTCGGTTGCGCCACCGGCGAAGGCGCCTTCGATGACGGCGTTGGCTTCTCCGGTCATGAGGCGACGCGCAAGCGCGTAGTTATTGCCGTCGGACCAGGCGTCCTTCCGGGTGACAACACAAGCGATGCCTTCGATATCGATTGAGATGTATACTCGCATAAGCGTAAGCTCCTTCTGTATCGGTTAAGTGTAAGCGTGCCGGCGAGTATAGCACCGAAACGGCCCACAGCCTTGTGGCTGCGAGCCGTTCGTGTCGCTGTCCTGTGGTCCCGTGTCTAATCTTGCGCCGCTCAGCCGCCCAACATGTAGTTCGCGGCTTCCATGACGCTTGCGGCGTCGTTGATGGTCTGGCGCGCGCTGCTACATGTGTGCTCAGCGATGATGTCGGGCGATCTGACTGACCGGCAACGTTGAAGGTCGGCGTGTAGATCACCCCCTCGTAGTCGGCGATGATTTGTTCACAGTCCACGCCGCCTCTGCCACCAAGCGCCACATCTATTTGCCCGCCGCTGTTATTGGTCGCCGCGCCTTCACAACGGCGGCGCCTCGACCGTGGGCAGGCTCTCGCAAGCACCGTCTGCATCCACCACGTCGGAGCGTACCCAGGTATCATCCTCCAGATGCCACCACACGAAGCCATCTGCACCCACCGCTTGCCCATCGGCAACGGCGCTCCCGTTT
>CAZJBO010000206.1:0-5295 GCA_964544075.1 uncultured Anaerolineae bacterium | reverse complement strand
GCAAAGGTCGGCGCCAGCCGACGGCTTTATTAGCCTGGGGTTTCAACCCCAGGCGGCGCCCCGCATCGCAGCTTACTTGGCCCCAGCGCACGCACCCGCGCCACCATCTCCTCGGCGGCGGCGGCGAAGGCAGCGCCCTGTCCGCCCGACAGGAAGAACATATCCAAGCGCGCGCCCTCAATCCCCACCGCCTCCAGCAGCTGGCGGGCGCGTTGGACGCGGAGGTAGCCGCGTTCGTTGCCGCGCACATGGTGACAATTCCCGATGGAGCAGCCCACCACATACACCCCGTCCGCGCCCTGCTCGAAGGCCTGTAGGATATAGCGCACATCGATCTTGCCCGTGCATGGCAGCTGGACAAAGCTCACGTTGGCCGGATATTGGATGCGCAGTGCACCGGCGGTATCGGCGGCCATGTTCGCGCAATAGATGCAAGAGAAAGCCGTGATCTCCGGTTCGAAGTCTGCATGTGTATCTGTGCTCATAACACCTCGCGCCCTAACGTCCGAGTTCGGGCTGCCATGCGCCCAGCCCGCCGGTCTGGGGCTGGACGATCTGTTCGTCAAGGTAATGCAAAAGCCGGATGGCGTTAGCGGGACACTCGGCGGTGCAGGTGCCGCAGCCCTGGCAAAGACCGGCATCAATGTACGCCGAGCCGCCCAACGCGCCGACGCCGGGTATATCGGAGCGGATGACCGGGACGTCGAAAGGACAGGTCCGCACACAGGTCAGGCAGCCGACGCAACGGTCGGGGTCTACCACGGCGATCACTCCGCCGACGTGGAAGGTATCTCTTGCCATCATCTGACAAGCACGGCCCGCCGCCGCCAGCGCCTGACCGATGGCTTCCTCGATGAACTTTGGATAATGCGCCATCCCGCAGAGGAAAACGCCTTCTTGCACAAAGTCCATAGGGCGCATCTTGAGGTGCGCCTCCATAAAGAAGCCCTCCGGCGAGAGCGGCACACGCAACCGGCGGGCCAAAGCAACAGTGCCCTCGGACGGCTCGATTGACATACTCAAGACCACGCGGTCGGCGTGCAGAAGGATGGGCCGTCCCAACGATAGGTCATTCACCCGGACCGCCAAACCGCCCGCTTGGGGAGTCACCTCAGGGGGCTGCGCATCGGTATAGCGGATAAAGATCACGCCGCGCTGCCGCGCCTCGGTATAGAAGGTCTCTCGGAAACCATAGGTCATAATGTCTTTATAGAGCACGACAACGCGACAATCAGGCTTAAGCGCCTTGATGCGGAGCGCGTTCTTTAGCGCGCCGGTGCAGCAGATGCGGCTGCAATAATCCGGCGCGCCCGGCGCGCTGACGCACTGGATCATGACAACACAGTGCAGATCGTCGAGGGCCTGGGGGGTATGGGCGAGCGTCTCCTCCAGGTCGCGCTGCGTGATGACTTGGGGGTGCGATTGTAGACCATAGACATCAGCGCGTGTCTCTTGCGCGCCGGTAGCTACGATGGTGGCGCTGTGGTGTATATGGATCGGGGCCGCACCCTCGGTGTGCAGAGTGCTGTGGAAGTCACCTGCGTAGCCGGTGTGGTTCACCACCTGTGTGCGTGTGTAGACCTTGATACGTGCATGGGCGCGCACCTGCTCGACCATATCATGCAAGAGCCGTTGGGGATCGTCGCCCTCCGCTACGTAATAGATGTGCCGCAGGTTGCCGCCCAGCGTCTCGGCGCGCTCGACCAAGTGGACCGTGTACCCGTTGTCGGCGATCGCGAGTGCAGCACTCATGCCGGATACTCCGCCACCCAAGATAAGCGCCGCAGGCACAGACGCGCGCGCCTGCCGGTGGATGGCTTGGGCCGGTGCGAGCCTCCCTACCGCGCGGCGGATCAGCTCGGCAGCTTTGCGCGTCGCCGGTATGGGGTGGTCTTGGTGTACCCATGCGCAATGCTCGCGCAAGTTAACCATCGCCAGCAGATAGGGGTTAAGGCCGACGGTGCGGACAGTGCGCTGGAACAAAGCCTCGTGGGTACGCGCGCTGCACGCGCCGATCACAACACGGTTGAGCTTGTGCGTCTCGATGGCACGCGCGAGTCGGTCCAGCTCTTCGGAGAAGCAGCCAAAGCGCATCTGCGTAACATGGACGACGTCGGGGATGCGCGCGGTGGCCTCGGCGATCTGGGCGAGGTCGAGAACAGCCCCGATGCTCTCGCCGCAGCCGCACAGAAAGACACCCACACGCGGCGGCGCGGTGCTTAGGTCCTTTTCAGGCGGGAGCGGTGTGCTCTCTGGCATGAAGGGCATGGTATGGTCGGGCAGGTGGTCGGGGGCAAAGCCGGGCAAGCGCATCACCTCGGCGGCGGCAGCGCTAGCATCAATGATGGTTTCGGCAATTTCTTTGGGGGCCGCGAACGCGCCGCATACGAAGACACCGGGGCGGCTGGTGTGTAACGGGCTAAACTTATCGACTCGGCAGAAGCCGTACGGGTTGAGCGCGATGCCGAGGATGCGCGCGAAGGCCTCGTGCTCACCGGGGGGCTGGGTGCCCACCGCCAAAACCACCATATCGAATGCCTCGTCAATGAGGCGGCCTGTCTCATCTACGTAATGCAAGATCAGGTCATGGGTGACGGGGTCTTCGCGCAGCTCCGAGACGCGGCATCGGACATATTCGACGCCGTAACGCGCGCGTGCTTGGTGATAGTAGCGGTTGTATTCCTTATTGAAAGTGCGCTCGTCCATCACAAAGACGCGGCAAGTCACATCCTTGATACGCTGCTTGGCGAGAATGGCCTCTTTGGTGGTGTACATGCAACAGATGGAAGAGCAAAAGGGGTTATCCTGGTCGCGCGAGCCGATGCATTGTAGCCAGGCGATGCGCCGGGGCACTGCGTCGTCCGAGGGACGATGCACGATACCCTCGGTGGGTCCGGAGCGGCTGGCGAGCCGTTCATACTGCATACTGTGCAGCACATTCGGGTAACGGCCATAGCCGAACTCTTCGAGGTTCCCCGCATCAAAGAGCTGATAGCCCAGGGCTAAAATGATCGCGCCGACCTTGACCTTGACCGTCTGGGGAGACTGTTGTAGATCGATGGCCTCGGTGGGGCAAGCCTCTGTGCACAACGTGCAGTCTTCGCAATAGGGGCCATATTCGATCACATAGGCGTTGGGTATGGCTCTGGGCGCGCTTTTGTATACGGCCTTGCGCGTCACCAGTTCGGCCTGGAAAAGGCTGGGGCGCTCAACCGGACAGACGGCGGCACAGTCACCGCAGTTGATGCAACGTGCAGGGTAGACATAGCGCGGCGTTTGATGTAGAGTGACACGGAAGTCACCCACTTGCCCTTCAAGGGCAAGCACGCGGGTATTGGTCATGATCGTGAGGTTGGGGTGTTGATTATAGTCAAGGAGGCCCGGCGCAATGCCGGGTCGGGTGCAGCCGTAGCCATGATCCGCGCTGCCACGGCAGAGTACACAATCGTGTGTGGGGAACATAAAACCAAGCTGGGCGACCTTTCCGCCCAACGCGGGGGTTTCTTCGACCAGGTAGACGCGGATACCGGCTTCGGCCAGGTCGAGGGCGGCACGCATCCCGCCCACACCGCCTCCAACGACCAGCGCAGCAGGTGCTTCAGGGTTAGGCATAGCGGTATCTCCCGGTGGTGTATGCTTATGTAGCTTTGGCAGCATAGCCTTGTAGAGATTTTACCACGGAGTGCTCGGAACGCCACGCGCACAACAGAAGGACAACAACATGCTCCACAAACCCCACCTCTTTCAACTGCTCCTCCTCGGTCTCACCGGACTTGCGTGTGTTGCCTCGGCAATGCTCACCGGGTGGCAGCGCGAGACCGCGCTTAAACGTAAGCGCCTGGATATCCCCAACGCGCGCAGCTCCCACACTACCCCCACCCCCACCAGCGGTGGCATCAGCATTGTTGTTGTCTTTCTATCCGCAGTGCTATGCTTGGTTTTGCTTGATTCACTACACGAAGAAACCGCCCTAGCCCTCATCGGCGGCGGACTGCTCATCGGCGGCGTCGGCTATTATGACGACCGCCACGACGCCCCCGCCACACTCCGCATCCTAGTACACTTCACCGCAGCAACCTGGGCACTGGTCTGGCTCGGCGGCATCCCCCCAATCACCTTCGGCGCCCACGCCCTCGATTTGGGATGGTTGGGGCACGTCATCGGGCTGCTCGCGCTGGTCTGGCTTATCAACCTATATAACTTCATGGACGGCATCGATGGTCTCTCCGGGTCTGAGGCTGCGTTTGTCGGCTGGGTGGGAGGGCTGCTCCTCATGGACGGCAGCGCCGACGGTCTCGCCTGGGCCGCGCGGATGCTCGCGGCTGCCTCTTTGGGCTTCGTGCGCTGGAATTGGCCCCCGGCGCGTATCTTTATGGGCGATGTGGGCAGCGGATTTATCGGCTTCACGCTCGGCGTGCTCGCCATTGACGGCGCACAGCAAAACGCCACCTCCTTCTGGTCCTGGCTGATTCTGTTAGGTGTCTTCGCCGTCGATGCCACCGTCACATTGCTGCAACGCGCGCGACGCGGCGCACGCCTGTATGAAGCACACCGCAGCCATGCCTACCAACACGCCGTCGATCGCTGCGGCGGACACCGCCGCGTCACGCTGAGCATCATCACCATCAATATTCTGTGGTTGACGCCCTGTGCCTATGCCGCTCACTACCGACCCAACTCCGGACCGCTTATCGCACTAGTGGCCTTAGCTCCACTGCTGGGGCTGGCTTTATACTTCAGGGCCGGGCAGCCTTGAGATTAGACGGAGAGGCGAGCCGGGGGGGGCGCCTGGGATTAAAATCTCAGGCTAATAACAATACGTCGGCTGAAGCCGACCTTGCCAGCGTCTCCGAGGCGCCGCCTGGGATTAAAATCCCAGGCTAATAACAATACGTCGGCTGAAGCCGACCTTACGCGGCACCTCCGAGGTCGGCGCAGCCGACATATCCGCGCTAGCCTGCGGTTTCAACCGCAGGCACAAAACCTTTAAGAGGAGCAAAATGTCATATTGGCGGTTGTTTTATCACATCGTATGGGCCACCAAAAAGCGCTTACCTCTCATCACGCCAGAGATCGAACAATCAGTCTACCGAATCCTAGAACGCGCATGTGTAAAGAAAAATGGGCAAGTGTTGACCATCAATGGTATGTCCGATCATATACATATGATCGTTACAATACCTCCCAGTACCGCGCTTTCGGACTTCATCAAATACATCAAGGGCACAAGCTCTTACGTTACCTCTGCCCAATTCGATATCGCCTTCAAATGGCAACGCGGCTATAGTATTTTCA
>CAZJBO010000205.1:0-5316 GCA_964544075.1 uncultured Anaerolineae bacterium | reverse complement strand
CCACTACGACGTGCCCTATGGCTATGCATACGAGCCGTTCGGTCAATATTCCGCCGGCCTGTTGATGCGCGTGCTTGGCGCCAACGATTATGCTCTGCGCGCCCACCAGACGCTCTATGGCCTATTGGTCGTAGGGTTGATCTACGCATGGGCGCGGCTGGCGTTTGGGTGGAGTGTGGCGGCTGGCGCGTCGATGTTGGCGGCGTTGCTCTTCTGGACCGTGTTCACAAGCCGCATGGCGCTCAATAGCCAGGCAGTGCCGGCGCTATTCCTACTGGCGGTGCTGGCCCTATGGCAGGCGCTATATGAGGCGCGCCCCCATCACCGCTGGTGGGGGGTATTTGCGCTGAGCGTGGCTGCGGTATTGCATGTCTACGAGGCGGCGCGAGTGGTGTGGTTCGCGTTGCCGGTCTTCGCCCTATATTTGGCGTTCACCGACCGGGCGCGGCTGCGGCGGCATGGGCGCGCGTTTGCGCTGGCGCTCGGCGCCGGGACCGCATTGGCCCTCCCGCACCTGCTCGACCCCGGCGCGTGGGGCCGCACCGAGGCGCTCGGCGGCGCGCTGACCGCGCTGCGCAGTGGTAACCCCCGCCCGCTTGCCATCAGCATGGTCGAAGGACTGGGCACGCTTGGCGTATCGGGCGATACGTTGGTGACGTACAACATCCCAGGGCGACCGGTGTTGGGCTTGGTGATGGCTGTGTTTTTCTGCATCGGCTTGCTGTATTGCCTTGTGCAGGTCAAGCGTCCGGCCTATGCCTTCTCTCTGATATGGCTGGCGTTCGGTTTGGCGCCCACGTTGGTCATCGGCGCATACACCAGCACACTGCACAGCATCGCCGCGCAGCCGGTGGTATGCATCATACCGGCGCTCGGCGCGGCCTGGCTTATGCAGCACCGGCGGAAGCTGTTTGCCACAGTCTGGCTCGCCGCGCTTGTGTTGAGCGGCGTGCGCACTGCGCATGATTACTTCAGCGTCTGGGGCGAGGACATAGAGACGCGCGCGGTCTACTTCCACACCCTGGCCGCGATCACCGCGCGCGTTGATGCCGACTTCGACGGCGTGGTATTGCTGTCATCGCCTTTCCCCACGCCGCCGCTTGATCCCTTCATCGGACAGATGCGTGTATCGAACCCCCGCGTTGATCTGCGTTGGATGGATGCGCGCCATGCCGTGATCCTGCCCCGTGTCGATACTGCGCATCTTATCGCCTCGGCGGATGCGCCGCTCGATCCCTATCTTGCTGCTTTGTTGCAGCCCGTGCCGGTCGAGCGTGTGGTGCTGCGCCCCGATGACCGGAACCCGCATTATGACATCTACCGGATTGATCTGAATACGGCGCGCCATCGTCTCGCCGAACGGCTGCCGCTCCCCTCTGCCGGGAGCGCGGTCTTCGGTGATGCCGTGGCATTGCGGGGCTGCACGGTGGCGTGGCAGGACGGTATGTTGACCGTGACGACTTTGTGGGAGTTGCTTGATCCCGGCGCGCTTGGCCGCCCACCCGTGACGCAGTATGCGCACGAACTGGCGATCTTTGTACATGCGTTCGGTGCGGATGGCCGGAACGTTGGGCAGGCAGATGCATTGGGCGCGCCGGCCTCGGAATGGCGCGCCGGCGATGTGTTTGTGCACCTGCACCGCATCGCACCTGTAGACAAAGATGTAACGCTGCGACTCGGCATATACAACCGTGTCGATGGACGGCGCTTGCCTTTGGCAATAGATGGTGCGGCGGCGGGGGATGCGCTGGCGCCGGATTGTGTTTGGGCTGCGCCCTAGCCTTTAGGGTCCCGTCAACTGCACGCTGTCGCCGATCGGCTGCCCTTCCTCATCATCGACCAGAGGCACGCGCACAATGTCCGGATAGGTATACATGCCGGTGCGCAGTTCCAGCCCCGCCGGAGGGTCCCGCAGTTCGGCCAGCGGGAACCAATTAATGATAAGATCGCCGGGTTGCCAATAGGCGGCCCAATGTGTGGGGCCGTCAGCTTGGCCTTGCACGCTGTCCTCGATGGGAGCGAGGAAGTAGGTCACGAAATGATAGGACGTGACGGTATCCGGCACGCTCTCGACCGTCCACGCAACCTCAATGTTCATCCCTGCCCGGCGATGTCCCAGTACCCGCGCTCCGTTACCAAGCAGATTAGGCGCCTCGGTGCGCGCGAAGTCGTCAATGAGGACGTCTCGTTGCGTCGGATCGTAGAGGAGCAGTGTGTAATCGCCCTCGTTCTCTCGTAGAGGGATGCGCTCGGCGATAGATGCGGCGGCGATATACCAAGCGTCGGCGGGCCGTCCGTGCGGCTGCAAGAGGATCACGGCAGGGTGGTCTGGCAGCACCGCCGATATCGCGCCGTCAACGAAGCGGTGTGGTACGTTGTGCAGCATCACGTCAAATGCGCCCGGCCCCTCGTATTGATATGGGCGGTCGCCGTCCCCCACTACGATAATCTCGGTTGCGTCGGTCTCTGCCAGCAGGTCGAGCGCGGCGTGTGCACCCTGCATCTTCATGCCAAGCGGCATACCGAAGTCGCCGGATGTGAAGTGTGCGCCTGCGTAAGTGTAGAAGTTGTTGAGCGAGACGATCTGCCCGCCTGCCAACACGAGCACGATTGCGGCGCCGATGGCTGCCACCCAATGCGGGTATCGGAAGGTTGGCCGGTGCTCGGCTAGGAGCGCCAGCGCTGCGCCGATGACGAGATAGGGCGCCGGCCACAGCGCCATAAAGTAATGGGGATGGATGGGCGCCCACTCTAGGGTGAAGGCCATTATGTAAGAGAAGGACCAAACCAACACCGTGAACCCGAACATGCCGATAGCCTCGCGGCGGTGCCGCCAGCTATAGACGCCGAGCAGCAATAGTGCCGGTATCAGTACGGCCAGGCCTAGCACTGCGCCGGTCTGCCCGGTATATGTTGGATGGTCGGGCTGTGCGTCGAGGTCGGCCCAGCGATGTAGTCCGGTACCGAAGGCGTTTTGGACGCTGTATTCGAGCGCCTTTGCGTTTATCTGCACCACATGCGATTGTATCTCGGCGCCTTCCAGCATGACAATGTTGGGGTTGTTCACCACACCGATCACAAACGGCACCGTAATCACCGCAGTGACCAGCACTCCCAGCGTGACCATGCGCCGGTCGATTTGCCGCCACCGCGCCAGCATCAGATAAGCGCTGACGAACACAAGCGGTATCGCCGAGAAGTGTGCCCCCACCGTCCACGCGAGCAAGAACACATGCGCCGCTTGCCAGCGCCGCCGTCCCTCGATGAAGCCGAGCACGCCCGCCGTGATGGTGAGCAGCACGAAGAGCGGCATTGTGCTTGGTGTCCAGACCTTGCGCGCATAATATACCGGCCAGGTACTGGCGGCGTGTAACAGCCCTGCCGTCAGCGCCGCCCAGGTCCCGAAGTAGCGGTGGATAAGCCAGTAGCCCAGCGCCACGCTTAGCGCGCTCAACAGACCGCCCCACGCGGTGGCGAGCAGAGGGTCTGGCGCGATGAAGTAGGGAGGAGCGAGTATCCATGCGGCGTTGGGCGGGGTGGGGACACCGGTTGATGAGGTTACACCATAAAGTGGAAATTCGCCGTCTTGCCCCCATGCGACCGCGAGACGGGAGTTTGAGGCTTCGTCGAGCTTGAAGTCGATGATGCCGGGCCATGCCAGGCAGCGCAGCCCAAACGCGAGAGCGAGGATAATGAGCAGACCGATGAGATCACGACGGCAGAACGGTCGAGGTGTGGGTGGCATAGCAGGCAGCAAGGCAGTTTCCCTTATGAGTTAGAGAGAGTTTATAGATGGAGCAGATGGCTTATGGCGCGGGTTCCTCGGCGGCATCGACAATGCTCAGGTTGTCGAAGAAGGCTACACGCACGCGCGTTGTCTCGGACGCCAGCATCGGAGGTGCATAGACTGCCAGCCCGATTTGATTGCCAAAAGAGGCAAATTCGTATATTTGAGTCTCGCGTCCTTTCACCAGCAGCGTATACCGGCCATCCTTTGCTTCGAGCGCCATGCGTACCGGCTCGCCGGCCTGCCAGAAGCGTTCGTAGGTCGCCTCGGTTTCCAGCGCCAGGTTGAAGCCGTCCCAGAGGTAGCGCCGCACGTACCAGACAAATTGTTCTGCATCTTCATCCCAATCGCTCCCGACCAGGAGCAGGTGAAAATGCGTTGGCTCGACTTCGCCATTGCCCACCGCAAAGCCTACGAAGATGCTTTGTTCGTATGGGGTAGTCATTGTCACTTCGGCATAGAAATTGTCGGCGCGCAGCTGTGGCACCAACCCCATCATAAACCAACGCTCTGCTGCGCCGACCATTAGCTGTCCATCGACAAGCCGCACTGATGTAACCTGGGTCTCGCGCTCAACCCAGCCCTTTGAGTTGTTCGCGAAGTCTTCGTTGAACGAGAGCACTTCGGCTTCTGGCTCTGTCTCCGGCGCTATGTTGCATTCGGCTTGTAGCGCGGCAATCTGGGTGCCGTGGGCCGAGGCGTCCACGGTCGCTTGGGCCGCTACTACGTAAAAGGCTTCGATAGTCGCGTGCTCGTCGGTGCAGAGTTCGTCACCCTCTTGCGCCGCCACCCCCATATCACATATCGACATCGGCGCGCCGCGCCCAAAGAGCATCGGTACGAGCAGCAGCGTCAGCAGGGTGAGCGTCAAGACCGTTGTGAGCAGAGCAATCTTTTTGCGTAACATGGCCGACATCTCCATAAAATAAGTGAGCAGCGGGCGTCAACCTAATTGTATCCAGAGTAGCAGCACGAGCAAGGGGTTGGTATCATCGGGGTCTGTGAGGCTGGGGAAAGAGGGACGCATTGCACGTTTTGATGATTAGCCTCGACAGCAGCATACTCGATGTCGGCGCTGCGCGCGCGCGCCACCTGGATTATGCGGCACGCATCGGCAATCTCACCGTGGTTAGCTATGCGCCCCGCCACGCCGCGCTGCGCCCCGCCACCCTCTCGCCCCATCTGAGTGTCATCCCCACCAACAGCCGCGCCAAGATCACCTTTCCATTCGATGCGTACCTGTGCGCACGTGCAGTCGCTTGGTCGCAGCCTGTGGACGTGATAACCACACAAGACCCTTTCTCTACCGGCATAGTTGGGTTGATGTTTAAGCGGCGCTTTGGGGTTCCTCTGCATGTACAGAACCACAGCACATTCTTCGACAACCCCCATTATCTGCGCCAGCGCTTCCGAAACCGCGTTCTCAACCAGGCAGGTAAATATGTTATCTTGCACGCCGATACTTGCCGCGTCACCAATCGGCACGAGAAGGAGAAATATATCGAGCTGGGCATCACGCCTGCACGCAT
>CAZJBO010000204.1:0-5340 GCA_964544075.1 uncultured Anaerolineae bacterium | reverse complement strand
CGCGGACTGGAGCGGGGAGGTGGGCCTAATCACGGCTTTGTTGGCAAAGGTTGCGCTCGCACCAAAGGACAGCATCGCGATCACATGTGGCCCACCGATTATGATCTACTTCGTCAATAAGCTCTTGCAAGAGCTTGGCTTTGGTCCAGAGCAGCACTATGTCACGCTTGAGGCGCGGATGCACTGCGGGGTGGGGAAGTGTGGGCGCTGCAACCTGGGCGATAAGTTGGTATGTGTCGATGGGCCGGTCTTCTCGATGGACGCGGTCGAAGGGTTCATGGAGAGCTTTTTGTAGGGTTGCGCGGGAAGGCGCGCGGGCCTCAACGTGCCAGCGCCGTCACGAGCAGGTCAAGCGCAAGGTCGGGTGCGATCTGACCGGTTTTCATCTGCACGTCATATTCGAGCAGCCGGTGATAGATGCCTTCGAGCTGCGGCAGCGAGAACTTGCGCGCTTGCCCCGGCAGCTTGCGCGCTGCATAGGGGTGTACGTCAATGGCGTCGGCCACGCCGCCGGCGACACCGCCGGACTCCAGGTAGGTTTTGGTCAGGAGCAAGAGCCGGAACTGCCGGACGATCATCCCAAACAGGCTCAACGGTTCCTGCTTCTCCAGCAAGCGGTGCAGCCGCGTCGCCGCGCCGTGCGCGTCGCCCTGCACCAACATATCGACCATCTCGAAGATGTTTGCCTCGGCGACATAGACGGTGAGCGCCGTCACATCGGCCACCGTCACCGCGCGTGCGCCGTCCACATAAGCCGCGAGCTTGACCAGTTCGTTATCCGCTGCGCGCAAGTCTGACCCCACCACCTCAGATAGCGCCGCCGCCGCCGCCGGTTCGATCTCACAGCCATGCCGGGCGGCGCGCTTGCGTATCCATTGCGTCGCGTTGCGCGGTGGATTGAAGGTCTTCTCATAGCCGCGCGCGTGCGTGCGCGCCAGCTTGACGATCGCGTTGCGGGCCGAGAGTGTCTTATCCTCAATGAGGAGTAGGCGTGTCCAGTCCGGCAGGGTGGGCAGATAGGCTGCCAGCGCCTTAAGTTCTTTGCCCTTCACCGCGCTTACCATGCCGTCCACGATCACCAGCCGCCGTTCTGCCAAGAAGGGGAAGGCATCACACGCGCTCCTAATGTCGGCAAGCGTTGCACTTCTGCCATCGAATATAGAGGTGTTCATATCGGCGATACTGGGGTCTACGTTCGCCGCGAGCTTCGCGCGCAGCTTGGAGACCGCCTCGTCACGCGAAAGGCTATCTTCGCCATGTAGTAAATAAAAGGTTGGGGAGGGGTTAGGCATGGGTGCGCACTCTCACGGCAGTGTCGTACCGACCCAATGTACCGTCGGTGTTTTCGTCAGACGCCGCACATGCGTGATGCTCAAGCCACCCATGCAAGCCTCGGTTGTCACCTCACGCTGCAAGTTGAGACCCAAAGGGCGCGCTACGATCAACGCGATTATAGTCAGCAGCAGCGATGTTGATAGACGGAGCGGGCGGTCTTCGGCGCGCTGCGTCAGCCGGACGGAGAAAGACGAGGCCATAGCTGCCATGACGCCGGTTGTAAGAAGGCTTGTCCCACAGTTTGGGTGCACCGCCCAATGATGCTCACCTCGACGCAGCCTTGCAAGCGCTTCCTCTGCTGCCGCTTCCACTTGGTCGGTGCTCAGCGTGCCGATGAGGAGAAACCCCCCGTCGGTTGAATAGCCCGCAACCCTCAGACCCGGTACCCGCCGGCTGAGCATGTGTACGGTGGCGTGCTCTAGCGCATGGTTGCGGCGCACGCGCGCCAGGAAGGGCACGTTTTCCAAGATATCGCCCACTGTTCTTAGCATATTATTACCTTACGCTCGCCTTTAATTGCTTTCAGTTGCCTTCAGATTGAAAAGGGTGGGTCAGGTCTGCCGGGCGTGCTACGACAATAAGCCTATGCGAGTTATCGTCAGCCGGCCAGCACGTCACCAGGGTAACACGTTCATCAGATGAGGGCAATACCCAGCGCGCGTTTGCCATGCGCAAGGCCAGAGTCTGGCCGCGCTCCAGCAGCACCATTGTCTGCACCACAACGTAAGCCCGCGTATACGTGCCGCTGCTTATCATGAGTGCATCGCCCGGCCTCACATCAATCAGCCGAGCAAACACGGCGCCATAGACGTTGTGATGCCCGTTCAGCACCAAGTTGCCGACCTGCCCCACCCCGGCAGAGGTGCTATGCCAGCCCACCGCGAACCGGTTAGGAGCCTGCCAACGGCTGTAGGTCACCCCGTCGCGCGTCAATGTCTCCCAGCTCACCGGCACAATCGGCGCATCCAATGCGATTGCCGGAATCTTGATGCGGGTGGGCGGGTGTGGTGGCGGGGAAGCTGAGGGTGACGGTGTCAACGTAGCGATCGGTGATGGGGTGTGGGTACGGGTCGGCGCTGGGGTGTGGGTGCGGGTCGGCGCTGGGGTGTGGGTGCGGGTCGGTGATGGGGTGTGGGTACGAGGTAAGGTGGCGGTAATGGCCGTCAGCACGGGCAGAGTGGCCGCCTGGGTTGGACGAGGGGTTAATGTCGATGTGGCGGTTGGGGTTGGTGATACGCTGGGGGAAGCAGTAAAGGTTGGTACGATAGTTTGTGTGGGCGATGCGCTGGGGGAGACGGTGACGGTAGGTGTATCTGTGTAGGGCGCGCTGAGGGGAAGCAAAAGCGGATGGGTTGTGCCCGTCGGAAGGGGAGGCGCGAGCACCTCACCCACCCCCGGCATCTTGCCCGGCGAAGGGGTAGGCGGCGGCGTAGAGGTATATACCGGGCGGCTCTGGACATACACGGCGGTCGCCAGCGCCGCCAAGATCAAACCCACACCCAGCGCCGAAAGGAGCAGGGCTAGCCATGCGATATGCTTGTTTGGGTGCACCCCGTCGTTCATAAGGCAGAACCGGCTGAGTAGTTCCGCTCACGTGGGGCATCGTGCCTATACCACAGGGCGACGCCCCCTAAAACACCCAACATCCCCAAAGTAATCGCCCCACCGTATGTCAAAGACTTTGGTCGGAAGCGCATCGTCACCAAAGAGCGACCCTCCGGCACACAGACAGCCGGCAGCACCCCATCCGCACGCAACAGCTCCGCCGGTTCCCCATTGACCTCCACCGTCCAGCCCGGATAAAACATCCCGCTGTAGACCAACAAAGCCGGTGCCTCGGCCTCTACCTGCAACGTGACACGGTTGTCTCCCTCCTCGCTAAGCTCCAACGTGCCGTCACCTCCACCCGGCGCACAAGATGGGGCTTCGTCAAGAAGCACAGTCCCCCGATAATCAAAGTCCGGTTGGTTAAGCCGCGCCATCGGGTCATCCACGAGTTCATAGTTCTCCGCCAGCCACGCGCGGGGCATCCATCCCGGACGCTCGTAGATAAAGACATTCTGCCCTTCGCCCACATAAACCGGCGCATCAGGGTCATCGGGGTTTGTCTCAAGCGGGGCGCTTGCCACCACATAACGCACATTGAGCAGATCATAGGCACGTGCAGTAACCTGTGCCCCCGACGCTATGAAAGTGCGGAGGTTGTCAAGCTCCATCGCATTGTAGCTAAGCAGGCTATCGACGTGGTCCGTCAAGGTCGCACCGTTCTGGACAAAATTATTAATACCCCACGGCAACACACGGAACGGTCCCTCATTAAGGTAGGCCTCCGTCGTTATGTCGTGCACTACTCCCCACATCGGTTCCGGCGGCAGTGGCTCTGTATATATCAAACGTTCCCCGAACGTCCATAAATCCAGCAATACCAAGCCCACCGCCAGCGGTAGTATCCACTTACTATCGCTGCGCTGCCACGCAGCCAGCATTGCGAAGCTCAACATGAACCATACGACGAATGAGAACAAGGCAGCAGCCATGTGATACATTCGCCCCGATTCGGCTTCTGGTAGGTTCAATGCGAAGAGGAAGAACCCGACTAACGATGCTAGGGTAACCGCTCCAATGACCGTAAGTGCAAGCCAGGGCGTCACCAAGCGGGCAATATGACGACGGGCGGCGCGACCGTCAAACGCAGTTACCGCCAGCCCGCTCAGGGCGCTGATGCCGAAGACAAACAAATAAGCAGCGCGCGCCGGTGCGCGTGTCAGTCGGAAAATCGGCAGCACGCCGTAAACCATTGGATATAATGCGCCGTTTGATCCCAGGGCCAAAAGCAGCCCCCCTCCGGCCAGCGATGCAAAGAAAAGCACCATCCGTCGGAACTTGGGCGTGCACAACATGAGCAGTGCCAATAGCAGCGGCAGCACGCCCACGTAATACGTGGATTCGTTCCAAACGCTCGGACCTCTATAGCCGCCGACACCCCAATAACCGGTCAGTGCAGGCACTCCGAAGAAGCCGGGGACGAGCAATGTGATGAGGTTTTCGGGGTGCATCGAGAAGGCCGAGGCAAAGTCATATCCGGCGCCAAAGCGCGTGGAGTGCTTGATGAACTCGACGGTCGGGACCAACTGCACCGCCGCCAACGCGCACCCTGCTGCGACCATCACCATCAGAAGGCCCCCCGCGCGCCAAAGCCGTCGCTTGATCGTCACCATCTGACCGGCAAGCACCTGATAGGTCGCTGCGCCCACCAGCGCCAGGCCTATGTATAACACCGAGGTGATGTGCCCTGCCAAGATCGCCAGGCCCCACGGGATACCCGCGAGCATGGCGCACCACACGTCCTTTCGCGAGATGACATGCCGCGTCTCGCCGGAGGTTTCCCGACCTCGGTGGCGCGCGGGCCGTTTCTTGCACGCCCACCAGTACGCCAACACCACCCAGGGCATCCACGCAAGGGTGGCGATCAGCCCCACATGCCCGGCCTCGATGCGCGCAGTCGTAGCGCCGGAAAAGGCAAAGACCAGCCCTGCCATCAACGCCCCCACGCGCGAGCCGCCTATCCATCGCACCAAGCGCGCCATACCCCACCCACTTAACCAGATGTGCAGCATCAGGTTTACAACCAGATAGGTCGGGATGGGGAGGATCAAAGCAAGCCACGTCGGGGGATAAAACAACGCCACTTGAATATTAACAAAGAAAGGGAATCCGGCAGCTTGGTTAAAGTTCCATAGGGGGAAGGCGCCATGTCGCAGCGAATCGATGGCGAACGTGAGCCAGGGGACAAAGATCGCGCCGATGTCATCGCCACCTAAGACACGGCCCGGTGTGTGCAGCAAGCTGCCGAGAAACACTACGCTCAACAGTGCAAAGGTGAATGGGATCAACCAGGGTTTACGTTCTAATAACTGTTCCAATGCAATTTCCTCAACAACAAACGCCAACAACGATACGATACTTAGCCCAGTCTTCTTTGAAGCCACATTGTGGGGGGGGGCA